>NZ_CP151949.1:420000-427500 GCF_038592965.1 Paenibacillus sp. FSL L8-0158
GAGTGCTAAGATCCATTGTCGAAAGGGAAACAGCCCAGACCATCAGCTAAGGTCCCCAAGTGTGTGTTAAGTGGGAAAGGATGTGGAGTTGCACAGACAACCAGGATGTTGGCTTAGAAGCAGCCACCATTGAAAGAGTGCGTAATAGCTCACTGGTCGAGTGACTCTGCGCCGAAAATGTAACGGGGCTAAACACACCACCGAAGCTATGGCTTGATGCTTTGCATCAGGGGTAGGGGAGCGTTGAATGCGGGTTGAAGGTGTACCGTAAGGAGCGCTGGACTGCATTCAAGTGAGAATGCCGGTATGAGTAACGAAAAGATCTGTGAGAATCAGATCCGCCGAAAGCCTAAGGGTTCCTGAGGAAGGTTCGTCCGCTCAGGGTAAGTCGGGACCTAAGGCGAGGCCGATAGGCGTAGTCGAAGGACAACAGGTCGAAATTCCTGTACCACCGTAATCCGTTATGAGCGATGGGGTGACGCAGTAGGGTAGTGACGCGGACTGATGGATGTCCGTCTAAGCAGTGAGGCTGGTGTGTAGGCAAATCCGCACATCGTTAAGGCTGGGCTGTGATGGGGAGCGAAAATTACAGTAGCGAAGGTCATGATCTCAGACTGCCAAGAAAAGCCTCTAGCCAGGAGAAGGTGCCCGTACCGCAAACCGACACAGGTAGGCGAGAAGAGAATTCTAAGGCGCGCGGAAGAACTCTCGTTAAGGAACTCGGCAAAATGACCCCGTAACTTCGGGAGAAGGGGTGCCTCGGTAGGGTGAATAGCCCGAGGGGGCCGCAGTGAAAAGGCCCAAGCGACTGTTTAGCAAAAACACAGGTCTGTGCGAAGCCGCAAGGCGAAGTATACGGGCTGACGCCTGCCCGGTGCTGGAAGGTTAAGGGGAGTGGTAAGCCTTCGGGCGAAGCTATGAACCGAAGCCCCAGTAAACGGCGGCCGTAACTATAACGGTCCTAAGGTAGCGAAATTCCTTGTCAGGTAAATTCTGACCCGCACGAATGGCGTAACGACTTGGGCGCTGTCTCAACGAGAGATCCGGTGAAATTTTAATACCTGTGAAGATGCAGGTTACCCGCGACAAGACGGAAAGACCCCATGGAGCTTTACTGCAGCTTGATATTGAATTTGGGTACGATCTGTACAGGATAGGTGGGAGCCGTTGAGCCTTGAGCGCCAGCTTGAGGGGAGGCATCCTTGGGATACCACCCTGATCGTATCTAGGTTCTAACTTGGTACCGTAATCCGGTACGAGGACAGTGTCAGGTGGGCAGTTTGACTGGGGCGGTCGCCTCCTAAAGAGTAACGGAGGCGCCCCAAGGTTCCCTCAGAATGGTTGGAAATCATTCGAAGAGTGCAAAGGCAGAAGGGAGCTTGACTGCGAGACCTACAAGTCGAGCAGGGACGAAAGTCGGGCTTAGTGATCCGGTGGTACCGCATGGAAGGGCCATCGCTCAACGGATAAAAGCTACCCTGGGGATAACAGGCTTATCTCCCCCAAGAGTCCACATCGACGGGGAGGTTTGGCACCTCGATGTCGGCTCATCGCATCCTGGGGCTGAAGTAGGTCCCAAGGGTTGGGCTGTTCGCCCATTAAAGCGGTACGCGAGCTGGGTTCAGAACGTCGTGAGACAGTTCGGTCCCTATCTGTCGTGGGCGTAGGAAATTTGAGAGGAGCTGTCCTTAGTACGAGAGGACCGGGATGGACGTACCGCTGGTGTACCAGTTGTTCCGCCAGGAGCACCGCTGGGTAGCTATGTACGGAAGGGATAAGCGCTGAAAGCATCTAAGCGTGAAGCCCCCCTCAAGATGAGATTTCCCAGTATGTAAGACCCCTTGAAGACGACGAGGTAGATAGGTTGGGGGTGGAAGTGCAGTAATGCATGGAGCTGACCAATACTAATCGGTCGAGGGCTTATCCTAAAGAATAAAACGCAAATGAGTTTCGGATCCAGTTTTCAGGGTGTAACCTTGAAGGTATGTAGAAATACATACGAAATACGCATTGAAATTTATTCACACAGCTGTGATGAACCGAGTTTCAATACGGAAGAATTTGCATAGCAAATTCATGTTTGGTGGCGATAGCGGAGGGGTTCCACACGTACCCATCCCGAACACGACCGTTAAGCCCTCCAGCGCCGATGGTACTTGGACCGCAGGGTCCTGGGAGAGTAGGACGTCGCCAAGCGATATCCTTTAAAGGATAATGAAGTTTTGTATGTTAGGGCCTTTAGCTCAGCTGGTTAGAGCGCACCCCTGATAAGGGTGAGGTCGGTGGTTCGAGTCCACTAAGGCCCACCACTTCTAGAATAACAAAAAGATTGGGGCCATAGCTCAGCTGGGAGAGCGCCTGCCTTGCACGCAGGAGGTCAGCGGTTCGATCCCGCTTGGCTCCACCAATATTCCCTGATAGCTCAGTTGGTAGAGCACTCGACTGTTAATCGAGTTGTCACAGGTTCGAGTCCTGTTCGGGGAGCCATATTTTGAATGTTTCTGAATTTTATATATAAGGTGGCGGCGTAGCTCAGCTGGCTAGAGCGTACGGTTCATACCCGTGAGGTCGGGGGTTCGATCCCCTCTGCCGCTACTCGGAGAGATACCCAAGTGGCTATAAGGGGACCCTCTGCTAAGGGGTTAGACTGCGAAAGTGGTGCGAGGGTTCGAATCCCTCTCTCTCCGCCATAAATTTATTGAAACCAGAACTTATTTTGTAAGGCCCGTTGGTCAAGGGGTTAAGACACCTCCCTTTCACGGAGGTAACAGGGGTTCGAATCCCCTACGGGTCATAATATGGAGGCTTAGCTCAGCTGGGAGAGCATCTGCCTTACAAGCAGAGGGTCGGGGGTTCGATCCCCTCAGCCTCCACCATAAGAAAATTTGAGAAATCCTTTTAATGTCGCGGGGTGGAGCAGTTCGGTAGCTCGTCGGGCTCATAACCCGAAGGTCGTAGGTTCAAATCCTGCCCCCGCAATTAATTTCCTTTTGGAAATGCCTCTGGAACTGTGGTGTAGAGGCCTAACATGCCTGCCTGTCACGCAGGAGATCGCGGGTTCGAATCCCGTCAGTTCCGCCATTTTAGCTTCATATATAATTGGCATATATAGTGCGGATTATATGATGTAGTAATAAAATAAAATATGGCTCGGTAGCTCAGTCGGTAGAGCAGAGGACTGAAAATCCTCGTGTCGGCGGTTCGATTCCGTCCCGAGCCACCTTTCAAGTGGGAAATGAGTAATGTGCCGGTGTAGCTCAACTGGTAGAGCAACTGACTTGTAATCAGTAGGTTGGGGGTTCAAGTCCTCTCGCCGGCACCATTTTGGAGGATTAGCGAAGTGGCCAAACGCATCAGACTGTAAATCTGCTCCCTTACGGGTTCGGTGGTTCGAATCCATCATCCTCCACCAGTCTTTTCATAATCATATGGCGGTCGTGGCGAAGTGGTTAACGCACCGGACTGTGACTCCGGCATTCGTGGGTTCAAGCCCCATCGGCCGCCCTTTATTCTTAATTTATTGGGGATTAGCCAAGCGGTAAGGCAACGGACTTTGACTCCGTCATGCATAGGTTCAAATCCTATATCCCCAGCCATTAAGAGCCATTAGCTCAGTTGGTAGAGCACCTGACTTTTAATCAGGGTGTCGAAGGTTCGAGTCCTTCATGGCTCACCATTTATAATTATTTTGCGGTCGTGGCGGAATTGGCAGACGCGCACGGTTCAGGTCCGTGTGGGCTAACCCCCCGTGGAGGTTCGAGTCCTCTCGACCGCACCATATTTTGCGGACGTGGCTCAGCGGTAGAGCATCGCCTTGCCAAGGCGAGGGTCGCGGGTTCGATTCCCGTCGTCCGCTCCATTATCCATACGGCGCCATAGCCAAGTGGTAAGGCAAAGCTCTGCAAAAGCTTCATTCCCCAGTTCAAATCTGGGTGGCGCCTTGACTGCTCATTATGGATTTAAATATGCGCCCTTAGCTCAGCTGGATAGAGCGTTTGACTACGAATCAAAAGGCCGGGAGTTCGAATCTCTCAGGGCGCGCCATTTCTTAAAAAATGTATAATGTCGGGATGTAGCTCAGCTTGGTAGAGCACCTGGTTTGGGACCAGGGGGTCGCATGTTCAAATCGTGTCATCCCGATACTGATTTGCGGGTGTAGTTCAATGGTAGAACTCCAGCCTTCCAAGCTGGTAGCGTGGGTTCGATTCCCATCACCCGCTTTTTGCTATAGCGGATTCTTGTTGCCTCAGTGGTGACACCTTATAAATAAAGAGAGCCTGTCTGGGGACAGTGCTCTCTCTTTTTTTTGTATTTATCTTCATATACTCCACAATGTGTTGATTATTCGTAACTCGGTATCGGTGTATATCGTTCTGATTACAACTGGTATACACCGATAACTGATCTAGTGGATATTTTTTACACAGGAATGGTCAGTTGGATGGAGGTTCCCTTGTCTGGAGCAGAGATCATGCTCATAAATCCCCCTACCCCTCTAGCCCGTTCTTCCATACTGAACAATCCAACTCCCTCTCCTTGGGACTTTCCAGAGAATCCAATGCCCTCATCTCGAATGGTCACTTGTATCATTTCATCGTGATCCTCAACGTCGACATATGCTTCCGCTACATCTGCGTATTTGGCTACATTCGTTAATGCCTCCTGTACAATTCGATAAATTGCTATTTCTTTGCGAATATCAAGACGTTTACGTAGAGTGCATTGAAAATGCACCTCAATCCCATAGTGGGAACAAAAGTTTTCAATATAGGTTCTTATAGCTGGGACGACACCCAAATCATCCAGAACTGAGGGACGGAGTTCCCACGCTAGACCACGAACATCTTTGATGATGTCGGTCACCTGTGAACGAAGACTCTCCAGAGCGGCACTAGGTTGTTCAGCAAGTTGGCTATCTAATTGAATAACAAGTGAAAACAAGCTTTGCCCTATCCCATCATGTAGCTCTCTTGAAAAGCGTTTACGTTCTTCTTCCTGTATTTGCATGACTTGTGTCATCATAGACTGAAGTTCAGCTTCTACTCTCTTCAGTTTAGTGACCTCATTGCGGATCGCTAAGTACTGATAGGGTTTACCTTCCTCGTCCATAAACGGAACGATCGTAGTATTCACCCAGTAGTAGCTGTTATCTTTAGCACGATTACGTATTTCTCCTTGCCATACCTCACCTGAACGGATCGTAGTCCACAGGTTTTTCATGAAGGCGGGGGTATGATAGCCTGAATTAATGAGACGATGATCCTGACCGATCAGCTCTTCACGACTGTATTGCGAAATCTCACAGAACTTGTCGTTCACATACTGAATAATACCTCGATGATCGGTCAAAGCAACGATGGAAGACGTATCTAGAGCAAATTTCAGATTGGATAATTGGTGGAGTGAGTTACGCAGTGCATGGAGAAAAGGGGACTCTGGTACATAAATTTCGAGATCATTCAGCAGTTTATCGGTTGATTCACCAAAGGCATGCTGCAGTAAAGGGTTAGAAGGTTCATTCATAATGGAGCAGCCCCTTTTTTAGTGCAAATTTGACTAGCTCAGGTCGTGTTTTCAAGTTAAGCTTCTCCATAAGGTTACTTTTATGAGACTCTACGGTTTTGACGCTAATCACCAGATGCTCGGCAATTTCCTTGTTGGCATATCCTTTGGCTACCCACGATAGAATCTCCTTTTCCCGCTCAGACAGGGATTCATAGGGTCCGGCTATACCTTCCTGTTTGATTTTATCCAGATATTCGCTCATCAGTCGTTTGGTTGCATTCGGGTACAAATAGGCACTACCCTCGGCTACAGACTGGATGGCAGCGAGTAACTCCTCGTGAGGTGCGCTTTTTAAAATATATCCGGATGCTCCAGCCTGAATGGCTCGGAACAGATATTCTTCATCGTCATGCATCGTTAAAATAAGGACTTCTGTATTGGGCAACTGTTTTTTTAATTCAGTGGTTGCCGTGAGACCATCTTTGCCAGGGGGCATGCTAAAATCCATGAGCACGACATTAGGTTGTAGCTCCACTGCCTTGCGGATAGCCTCATCCCCGTCTGCTGCATCTCCTACTACCTTAATACCGTTTTTGCCGTCCAATAGGGCCATGAGGCCAGAACGTACGACAACGTGATCATCCACTACTAGTATACGAATCAATTTGTCATCCCCTCGAACGGTAAAAAAACCGTGCGTTTTGTCATAATCATAGCAAATTTTAGGGATTTCAATCAACAAATATAGTTAGGGACAGCCATATTAAGTATTTTATGAGTTTCATATCTACAGAAGACTGTTGATCTATGGAGTGAGAGGGTAAGCACATAATTGGCTAAGGCGTTGAGCGACCTGAGTGGCCTCGGCCACATTAGACTCTGTGAACATCCTCACATCACGATTACCAATAAGCAGCACTCCGTTGGGCAGATCCCCTGTGCTGGAAAAGGGAATGGCAACAGCAGAGTGAAGCTGCTCGGCCAGCATTAGTGCACATTCCTGACGCAGACGTATACTACCTGATAGCAAAGCACTTACAGTCACGGTACGTCCCAAGCGAACAGCCATCCCAGCAATACCATGGCCAATTTTAAAAGAAATAAGGCGATAGCGATTGCTTCGGCTACCGGAGGCGTAATACCAATGCAACTTACCACCCGATTTGGACATAAATGCAAGGGCAGTGAGATCACCATAAATAGTCTCTCTCAACTGGTTCAGTTCTTTTCGCATTTCATCCGTTATTTGTAGCATAGAAGACACATCCTTTTTCATAACCAAACTATATTTCTAATTCATTGTAGTTCCGACAGTTGCAAAAGTAGATCGGGGAACCCCCTGATCTATAGGCGCAGGAAACACTGACTTTTCATCTGGTCGGATAAGGAGTAGGGAAAAGGTCGATAAATGGGGCGTTAGCTTACTTCAGAAGTGATATTTATCACAGCAAATCAGGGAGTAGGAAGGTATAAAATCAGGTGTTCTCCCGATAACAACCCAGGCGTTAAAACATTATGATATAGATATCAGGTAAACACGAGGAGGACGCTAACATGCAAGCCACTTGTATGGAACGGTTTGGGGACGAAGTGGAACGCACGGGAATTCAGATTTATTTGACAGATGAGTATTTTGATTTGCTAAAAAATATTATGTCCTGGAAGAAGGTAAAGGCAGGCGTTATGCTTTTCCGAGAGGGCGATGATGCAGAGCAGCTTTATTATATACATTCAGGTCATGTTAAACTTCGTAAATCAACAGAAGATGGTAAAGAACTGATTCTGACCATTCAGCATCAAGGCGACTTAATTGGGGAATTTAGCGGGATAGATGGAGAAGAGTATAGTTGCACTGCGGAAACAGCCGATGTATGTGAGTTAGGCGTCGTGCTTGTTAAGGATCTGGAGTCGCTCTTGTCCAAAAATGGGGAAATGGCACTTCAGTTCATCCAGTGGATGGCGATGAAGCAACGCATTATGCAATCGCGGTTTCGG
>NZ_CP151949.1:2702500-2732500 GCF_038592965.1 Paenibacillus sp. FSL L8-0158
GGAGCTGTAAGCAAGCTTTGATCCGGGGATGTCCGAATGGGGAAACCCGGCTGTCTTCATCGACAGTCACTACTCACTGAATTCATAGGTGAGTGAGAGGCAGACCAGGGGAACTGAAACATCTAAGTACCCTGAGGAAGAGAAAACAATAGTGATTCCGTCAGTAGCGGCGAGCGAACGCGGATTAGCCCAAACCAAGGAGCTTGCTCCTTGGGGTTGTGGGACGTCTCACATGGAGTTACAAAGGAACCGGTTAGATGAAGAGGTCTGGAAAGGCCCGCCAGAGAAGGTAAAAGCCCTGTAATTCAAAACTTGTTCTCTCCGAGACGGATCCCGAGTAGTGCGGGGCACGTGAAACCCCGTATGAATCCGGCAGGACCATCTGCCAAGGCTAAATACTCCCTGGCGACCGATAGTGAAGCAGTACCGTGAGGGAAAGGTGAAAAGCACCCCGGAAGGGGAGTGAAATAGATCCTGAAACCGTGTGCTTACAAGAAGTCAGAGCCCTATGATATTTTCCTTTGGAAAAATCACGGGTGATGGCGTGCCTTTTGTAGAATGAACCGGCGAGTTACGTTCCCGTGCAAGGTTAAGGTGAAGAGCTGAAGCCGCAGCGAAAGCGAGTCTGAATAGGGCGAATGAGTACGTGGACGTAGACCCGAAACCGGGTGATCTACCCCTGTCCAGGGTGAAGGTGCGGTAACACGCACTGGAGGCCCGAACCCACGCATGTTGAAAAATGCGGGGATGAGGTGGGGGTAGCGGAGAAATTCCAATCGAACCCGGAGATAGCTGGTTCTCCCCGAAATAGCTTTAGGGCTAGCCTCGGAAAGAAGAATCGTGGAGGTAGAGCACTGATTGGGTGCGGGGCCCGCAAGGGTTACCAAGCTCAGTCAAACTCCGAATGCCATAGATTTAGTTCCGGGAGTCAGACAGTGAGTGCTAAGATCCATTGTCGAAAGGGAAACAGCCCAGACCATCAGCTAAGGTCCCCAAGTGTGTGTTAAGTGGGAAAGGATGTGGAGTTGCACAGACAACCAGGATGTTGGCTTAGAAGCAGCCACCATTGAAAGAGTGCGTAATAGCTCACTGGTCGAGTGACTCTGCGCCGAAAATGTAACGGGGCTAAACACACCACCGAAGCTATGGCTTGATGCATTGCATCAGGGGTAGGGGAGCGTTGAATGCGGGTTGAAGGTGTACCGTAAGGAGCGCTGGACTGCATTCAAGTGAGAATGCCGGTATGAGTAACGAAAAGATCTGTGAGAATCAGATCCGCCGAAAGCCTAAGGGTTCCTGAGGAAGGTTCGTCCGCTCAGGGTAAGTCGGGACCTAAGGCGAGGCCGATAGGCGTAGTCGAAGGACAACAGGTCGAAATTCCTGTACCACCGTAATCCGTTATGAGCGATGGGGTGACGCAGTAGGGTAGTGACGCGGACTGATGGATGTCCGTCTAAGCAGTGAGGCTGGTGTGTAGGCAAATCCGCACATCGTAAGGCTGGGCTGTGATGGGGAGCGAAAATTATAGTAGCGAAGGTCATGATCTCAGACTGCCAAGAAAAGCCTCTAGCCAGGAGAAGGTGCCCGTACCGCAAACCGACACAGGTAGGCGAGAAGAGAATTCTAAGGCGCGCGGAAGAACTCTCGTTAAGGAACTCGGCAAAATGACCCCGTAACTTCGGGAGAAGGGGTGCCTCGGTAGGGTGAATAGCCCGAGGGGGCCGCAGTGAAAAGGCCCAAGCGACTGTTTAGCAAAAACACAGGTCTGTGCGAAGCCGCAAGGCGAAGTATACGGGCTGACGCCTGCCCGGTGCTGGAAGGTTAAGGGGAGTGGTAAGCTCTTCGGAGCGAAGCTATGAACCGAAGCCCCAGTAAACGGCGGCCGTAACTATAACGGTCCTAAGGTAGCGAAATTCCTTGTCAGGTAAATTCTGACCCGCACGAATGGCGTAACGACTTGGGCGCTGTCTCAACGAGAGATCCGGTGAAATTTTAATACCTGTGAAGATGCAGGTTACCCGCGACAAGACGGAAAGACCCCATGGAGCTTTACTGCAGCTTGATATTGAATTTGGGTACGATCTGTACAGGATAGGTGGGAGCCGTTGAACTTTGAGCGCCAGCTTGAAGGGAGGCATCCTTGGGATACCACCCTGATCGTATCTAGGTTCTAACTTGGTACCGTAATCCGGTGCGAGGACAGTGTCAGGTGGGCAGTTTGACTGGGGCGGTCGCCTCCTAAAGAGTAACGGAGGCGCCCCAAGGTTCCCTCAGAATGGTTGGAAATCATTCGAAGAGTGCAAAGGCAGAAGGGAGCTTGACTGCGAGACCTACAAGTCGAGCAGGGACGAAAGTCGGGCTTAGTGATCCGGTGGTACCGCATGGAAGGGCCATCGCTCAACGGATAAAAGCTACCCTGGGGATAACAGGCTTATCTCCCCCAAGAGTCCACATCGACGGGGAGGTTTGGCACCTCGATGTCGGCTCATCGCATCCTGGGGCTGAAGTAGGTCCCAAGGGTTGGGCTGTTCGCCCATTAAAGCGGTACGCGAGCTGGGTTCAGAACGTCGTGAGACAGTTCGGTCCCTATCTGTCGTGGGCGTAGGAAATTTGAGAGGAGCTGTCCTTAGTACGAGAGGACCGGGATGGACGTACCGCTGGTGTACCAGTTGTTCCGCCAGGAGCACCGCTGGGTAGCTATGTACGGAAGGGATAAGCGCTGAAAGCATCTAAGCGTGAAGCCCCCCTCAAGATGAGATTTCCCAATTCGTAAGACCCCTTGAAGACGACGAGGTAGATAGGTTGGGGGTGGAAGTGCAGTAATGCATGGAGCTGACCAATACTAATCGGTCGAGGGCTTATCCTAAGATAAAACGCAAATGAGTTTCGGATCCAGTTTTCAGGGTGTAACCTTGAAGGTATGTACAAGTGACATACAACAAACGCATGGCTATTCATTCACACGATAAGTGATGAACCGAATAACCATGCGGTAGAATTTGCGTAGCAAATTCATGTTTGGTGGCGATAGCGGAGGGGTTCCACACGTACCCATCCCGAACACGACCGTTAAGCCCTTCAGCGCCGATGGTACTTGGACCGCAGGGTCCTGGGAGAGTAGGACGTCGCCAAGCACGATAAAGAGCACAGCCTTAACGGGCTGTGCTCTTTTTTATCTTTTCGGAATTAGATATTTAAACAGTTTAAAAATAGGATATGGAAACTAAGAAGGAATAACATAGAAGTAACCTAGTCCTGACGAAGAGTAGGCTAGATGGGTGACGTAGTTCTTACATTGAAATAACAAAAACTGAACATGTATTAAAAATGCTTCGGCCATATCCTGCTGGATTAATGAACTCGTATCCCGTTTCTAAAGCTGTAGGGAATGTACGCAAGTTTAATTGAAGAAATTCCTCTTAACTCAAAGTAAACTGTTATCCTAAAGAGTGCTATTATATGCATGAGCATGGATATGTACTACATCCATATGAAATAAAAGTAAGAATAACATAATGCTGGATTATTATGCTTGTTCCTGAAGATATATATCTGAAAGGTTTTAAGACATTTATTTTATGGGTGCTAACAAGGACAAAGTGAGAAATCAGCTTGCTGAAGCGACGATAAGTGAAGTATCTTGGAGCTTGTTCCGTACGATGCTTGAGTACAAGGCGAACTGATACGGACGTGATCTGATTATTGCACCCAAAGCATTTTAGAACTTTTGATCTTCCTCATTTACTTTGCATACATAATGAAAACTGGGTCTTCATATGGTGGAAAAAAAAGGGTTTCCAAAATTAAGACAAGGAACACTGACTTTAGAAATGCTGAAAAAAGCCAACTTAGGCGGATATGAGAGAACCATTTATCGTATATTACATTTCCCATTTCTTCATAAATTACTACATCAACCCAGCTTTATTATTTTTAATCCTCAGTTAGCCCAAAGCATGATTGATGCTAAGTTTATGTTGTATAACATTTATAGTGGCAGATACATTCATTTGGGTATAAAGAAAGAAGATAATTCGGGCTTCTACGTTTCTGTTACTTTTTTGGAGCGTAAAACCCCTTATCAAGGTGACTGTTGTTAAAATTGATGACATAGATATTGATTTTACCTGAACATTCAGATAACTTAGTGCAGACGAACAGCATGTGACCTACGAAGCATACGAAATGATCCGGCAGTTGGGACTCCAGTGGCCTGCCACTCAGGCAGACGTTGCTCTCATTCGGGAGAACATTAAACACAATGATTGCTATGTGCTGGAAATTGACGGGGTCATTCAGGCTACTGTCAGCCATTTGAAAAATAAGGCCCTTGATTTTATAATCGACTTGCCGTTTGTGATGTGGTTCGCTGTAGACCCGGCTGCACAGGGCAAGGGTACGGGAGAAAACGAATTGGGTAGAACACACGATTATTCGTGATCAGTTGGGTGCCCATACGGTGACACTAGCGACAGCGGAGAAGCATCCATATCTGCTATCCATGTACGAGCGTTGGGGATATGAACGTATCCCGATCACCAAGAACGGACGAAGCAGATTCGTTCGCCGAAAGGGGGTTGGATAAAGCCACGAACTTTCACGAAAAGGACATCCGCAGCTTCGTGTGGAACGACTGCAACGCATTACAATTTGGTTTGTCAAGCACCAGATATAACACAAAATCCGTTTCTTACACTTACTACACAGAAATTTTTACAAAAATTCATTAAAAATTACAAACCATGCCTGTTTTTTAGACAAAAAAGGGCATGGTTTGTGTGTATAATATATTTATACATTATATCGACATACTTTAATTTACTTTTATGTTTATATTGAAATAAAACCATTCATATATCGCATTTTTTTCTTATTAAAGGAATTTAGAAAAGATATTGACATTTTTCGAGTCCATATCTATTATATAAATAAAATATTTCTCATTTAATACTTACATCGAAAAACATCCTGTATGACCTCAACAATTTCTCATCACATTCATCTATGATGCTGAATTTTAGGTTCCAAGCCTGAAATTCTAGTATACCTCAAGGTTTTTACACTTCCAAGTCTACTCACACACCTGACTTTTGATCACAATCACACCACGAACGGAACCCTATTACCAATTCACTGCCATATGTCGATTACTATTTTTTGGCAATCGAGCTCGTTGCTTTTTACTGTATTTTTTTCTACATCTTAATGTCACCATATATATGTATTCATACATAAAATGTAAATTTTTTTTGTTTTTCCATATTTTTTTGTGGAAAGGGGTTTGATATGAATCGCATGGCTTTGGTTTTTCCTGGGCAAGGCTCTCAGTATGTAGGAATGGGGGCTACGTGGCATAGCGGCTTTGCAGAAGCGGATCGCTTGTTCGAAGAGGCTGCTGATATTTTGGGATATGATCTGAAAGCTTTATGCATGGCAGGTCCGATGACCCAGCTATCCAGAACATTTTATACTCAGCCCGCACTTCTCACGATCAGTGTCATTGCATTCCGGCGTTATATGCATGAAATCGGAATGATCCCTGAGTTTTCAGCTGGTCATAGCCTGGGTGAATATTCAGCTTTGGTAAGCAGCGGTGTTCTGTCCTTTGGAGACGCTTTACGATTAGTCCAAGAGCGGGGACGCTTTATGGAGGAAGCCGCAGTGGCAAAGCTGGGCAGCATGATTGCCATTCGCGGAGCTGAGCTGGGCGAAGTGGAAGAATGCTGTCGTCTGTACTCCACAGTCGATCAGCCTGCTGCCATTGCCTGTTACAATTCACCTAGCCAATACGTCGTTTCAGGTCATCATACCTCTGTCGCTCTGGCAGCTGGCGAGTTAGAACAACGGGGGGCCCAAATTACGCGCTTGCAGGTCAGCGGCCCTTTTCATAGTACGCTTATGCAGCCTGCTGCGGACAGACTGGCCACAGAGCTGCAAAAATACACTTTAAATGAGGCAAAGTGGCCCGTGATCTCCAATGTGACCGCTCTGCCATACCCCGATGTTGACAGCATCCGTCAAGGATTGATTTTGCAAATGACTCACCCGGTTCGCTGGATTCAAACCATGCAGTATATGGCGAATCGTGGCGTGGAACAAGGCATCGAGTTAGGTCCACGAACGGTGCTGAAAAATTTGGCGAAGGAAATAAACACTACCATTGAATTTCTGTCCGTGGATAGAGACTTGGATCGCGTTGAACTGGAACGCCGCTTCTCAATCCGTGATTGGGTTGCACGTTCCCTTTCACTGGCGGTATCTACCCCCAATGCCAATTGGAATGAAGATGATTATCGAAAGGGTGTTATTTTACCTGTTCGAAGACTGGAAGAATTACTTCGAAGCTCTGAATCAGGGAGCGGTTCACCTCCTGCTTTTGAGCAAAGACAGGAGATTTTGGAGTGTATTCGCCTGGTGTTGCAAACCAAACAGGTCTCCGAAGGAGAGCAGAAAGTAATGCTAGAGCAATTGAGGAGGGATCAGGATGGAACAGTTTCAAACTTTAATTGAAATCATTCAAGACCGTGCAAGCCGGGATGAGAACGGAATCACCTTTATTTCTGGTGATAAACAAGAGGAATACGTATCCTACTGTAAACTTCTGGAGCAAGCATCACAGGTACTTTATGAATTACAGGAAAAAGGGATACAACCTGGCGATGAGCTGATCATGCAGATCGACGACAATCATACCTTTGTGAATGTATTTTGGGGTTGCCTACTCGGTGGAATCGTTCCTGTTCCTGTAAGCATAGGGAATAATGATGAGCATAAAATGAAATTGTTTAAAATCTGGAATACACTTTCCCGCCCTTATATGATTGCAGATGACAAGGTATTGGAACAGTTAGAAAAATACTCGCACCAGCACGAACTGCTGGATTCCTTTGAGCCCGTTAAAAAAGCGACTTTTTCAAGCCATACATTCGATTATTCCAGTCAGAGTAAAGGTGTAGTTCATATATCCAAACCGGAGGACTTAGCTTTTATCCAATTTTCCTCAGGTTCTACAGGTGATCCCAAAGGAGTCATGCTGACGCATGAAAATTTGGTTTACAATATTCGGGATATCGCAAATCAAACGGGCATGAGCTCCAAGGATGCTTATTTGGGCTGGATGCCGCTTACGCATGACCTGGGATTGATTTGCTTTCATTTAACCTGTGTGATCGCTAATGCCAAGCAACTGATTATGCCGACGGCACTTTTTATCCGACGCCCGTCTTTATGGCTAAAAAAAGTATCGGAGCATAAGGTGACCCAAATATGCTCTCCCAATTTTGGATATAAATTTTTTCTCGATCAGTATAAGCCTGAAACAGCAGCTAACTGGGATTTGTCAAGTGTACGTATGATCTTAAATGGAGCGGAGCCCGTATCTGTGGAGCTTTGTCATGTGTTTATGGATGCAATGAGTGTTCACGGTTTGAATAAAAATGCGATGTTTCCTGTCTACGGATTGGCAGAGGCGAGTGTGGGTGTTTCCTCTCCACCTCTGGACAAAAGTACCTTTATATCCATTCATTTGAACCGGCAGCAGTTACACGTGGGTGAACCCATAGAAGAAGTGGATAAGTCCGACAAGCGGTGTCTTACTTTTGTGGATTTGGGGTATCCGTTGGCCAGTACCTCTGTCCGCATTTGCGATGAACAAAATCAGGTGCTTGAAGATGGGGTGATTGGACACACACAGATCCGCGGCAAAAATGTGACATCCGGATACTATAACAATCCAGAGGCTACCGCGAAGGTCAAAACAGAGGATGGCTGGCTTATCACCGGCGATTTAGGGTTTATGCGGAACGGCCGCCTGACTATTACCGGTAGAGCCAAGGATATCATTTTCGTGAACGGACAGAATGTCTACCCGCATGACATCGAGAGGATTGCCGAGGAACTGGATGGCGTGGATCTCGGGAAAGTAGCTGTGTGCGGTGTACATGATGCGCAGACCAGGCAGGATCGTATTGTTGCCTTTGTGATGCACACGAAAAAGATAGAGCATTTTGTACCGCTTGTCCAAAAGCTGAAAAGTCATCTAAATTACCGGGGAGGTTGGCATATTCAGGATGTGGTTCCGATCCGGCGTATTCCTAAAACAACCAGTGGAAAGGTTCAGCGCTTCAAATTAGCCCAGAGTTATGAGCAGGGCGAATTTGATGAAATATTGACAGCACTGGCCGAGGCTACTCGAGTCATGCAAGCAGCTGAGCGTGTAGTCTTACCTCAAGGAGAGATAGAACAGAAGCTAATTGGAATCTGCCAGGATATTTTAAATGTAAAGTCGATCGGGACGGACGACAGCTACTTTGATATCGGAGTGACTTCCTTGCAGCTCGTTCAAATTGTGGACCTGTTGGAGGATCAATTAGGGATTCATATTGAGGTGACGGACTTCTTTTCCTATCCGACCATCGCCAAGCTTGCTGCATATATCTCTAGTCAGGGCATGAGCAGCGACCCGGCTGCAACAGCACAGTCCGAGGCCAAGGATGAAGCAAATGTCAGGGATATCGCCATCATCGGCATGTCAGGCAAGTTTCCTCAAGCGGAAACATTAGAGCAGTTTTGGGCGAATGTGGCATCAGGGGCTGACAATATCGGCACGTACAGCGACGAAAGAAGAAAAGATGCCGAAGATTTCATTTCCCGTCTGAATACGGAAGGACGGAATATGCAAATTGCAGAAGGCGGCTATCTGGATGAAGTAGACAAGTTCGATTACTCCTTCTTTAAGCTGACTCCACGGGAAGCCTCACTCATGGACCCGAATCAACGGTTATTTCTACAAACAGCCTGGAGCACGATTGAGGATGCGGGGTATGGGGGTAAGCAACTGGCAGGCCAAAAGGTCGGCGTGTATGTCGGCTTCTCCAAAACCAGCTTCGAATACGAGCGTTTGTTGTCTGAGGTGGAACCGGGCGCGCTGCCGAACTTTGCCATTGGTAATTTATCATCCATTATTTCCAGCAGGATTGCATATTTGCTCGATCTAAAAGGTCCGGCGCTAACAATTGATACAGCATGTTCTTCATCACTCGTGGCAGTGCATTTGGCCTGCAAGTCCATCCTTAGCGGAGACTGCGACATGGCCTTGGCAGGTGGAGTGAAGACGATTTTACTGCCGCTGAAAGCGGGCATTGGCATGGAATCCTCCGATGATCGAGCACGCGCCTTCGACGACCAGTCGGACGGAACGGGCTGGGGTGAAGGAGTTGGAGCCGTTTTACTGAAGCCGCTGCGCAAAGCGGAACAAGACGGTGACAACATTTTAGCCGTGATCAAGGGAAGTGCCATCAATCAGGACGGCAGCACGATTGGTATTTCCGCACCGAATGCGCTGGCTCAGGCAGAAGTGATTTCGCAGGCGTGGCGTGATGCACGGATTGATCCTGAAACGATAAGTTATATCGAAGCACATGGCACCGGCACCAAACTGGGCGATCCGGTTGAGATTGACGGCATTACCAAGGCTTTCCGCAAGCATACACAGCGTAAGCAGTTTGTGGCGATCAGCACGGTCAAAACGAATATCGGTCATTTATACGAAGCCGCCGGGATTGCGGGCTTAATCAAATCCGTATTGTCCATGAAACACCAACAGATTGCACCGCTCGTTCATTTTCGCACACCAAACCAAAAGATCCATTTTGAGGAATCCCCGGTATATGCCAATACGAGGCTTAGGGAATGGAAGACGGACGGTTTCCCCAGAAGAAGTGGGCTGAGTTCCTTTGGATTCAGCGGGACAAACTGCCATGTGGTGCTGGAGGAATATATAGCGAAGACGGAATCAGACCAAGCCTCAACGGACAGCAACAATAGATCATCACCACTGCTGCTGACCCTGTCAGCGCGGAGTGAATCCGCTTTGCACGAGCTGGTCGGGCGGTACGCAGAACGGTTCGGACGTGCGGAAGAACTCGTGATGCAGGATGTATGCTATACGGCTAACACAGGCAGAAGTCACCTGAATCACCGGATTGCTGTGACTGCCGCAGGGGCGGATGCGTTGAAGGCGAAGGTGCTTCAGTTACACGAACAAGGTAGAGTCGTCGAAGGTGTATACACCGGGAAAGCGGATAGCACAGGTGGCGCAGAGATGGTCACTGGAAGCTTGGACACGTTGCAATCACTGGAGCAACTGGCTGCCAAGTATGTGCAAGGAGCGCAGATCGATTGGAATGCCCTCTATGCAGGTAAGCACTATAAAAAGGTTTCTCTGCCTACGTATCCATTCGAACGGAAAAGATGCTGGATTAACGTACCCGAACAGGTTCGAACGGAACAGAAGGTACCAGTTCATGAAAACTCAACAATAAAGGAGTCTGGAATTATGGGGAACGAGTATTTAGCGCCAGCATCTGCTACCGACCAGCACAAATCATCTATTCTTCAAAAGTTAGCGAAAATGATCGGTAACGTGTCCCAACTCAGCCTGGAGGAACTGGAGCCACAAACACATTTTCTGGAGCTTGGGCTGGATTCCATTAATTTGTCCCAGGTTCGCCACAGTATCAAGGATACCTTCGGACTGGACATTCCAATGAACGAATTTTTCGAATCGTTGACCACGCTGGAGCTGTTGGCCAGCTACGTAGCCGAGCGGGTGAGCATTTTCACTTCTGCTGAAACCCCGGTTCAATCTGTGGAAAATCGTCCAGAAACAACTCTGAATCAGGTTGATCATGCAGCTTTCCCGCTAACCCAACCGTCTCATGAATCCGCTGTTCCGGCTGCGGCATCCGTTTATGCCATAGACACGGCTGGGCAAACACGGGCTCAAAGCTTTCCAATCGCTACAGCTCCTGCGGCTGTAGAGCGAATTTTGGAGCAACAGCTACATCTGATGTCACAGCAGCTCGATGTTCTCCGGCATCAGCCATCTGCATCCGTAATAGCTTCCGAGCCATTTAGCCCGGAAACGGGGGTTTTGCTATCGGCAAGTAGTGAAAGTGCGCAGATCATCCGTACCGAATCCAAGCAGAAAGTCGCGGCTGCATTAGCACCAGCTCCATCCGTAAAGGCTGTTTCCAAGCAGACAGGCAATGAAGCCAAGCCGTATACGCCTTATAAAAAGCTGGATGTTAAAGCACGTGAATTGCTTTCGCTCCGTCAGGAACAACACCTGCAAGAGCTGATTGAGCGCTACACGACCCGTACGCGTAGCACCAAACAGTACACCCAGCAGTATCGCTCCGTATACGCCAATAACCGCAATGTGGCTGGTTTCCGGCCTGTTTTGAAGGAAATGGTGTATCAAATTGTATCCCAACGCGCCGATGGTTCAAAAATTTGGGATCTGGACGGCAATGAATATGTCGACTTGACGATGGGTTTTGGTGTGAATCTGTTCGGACACAATCCAGCCTTTATTCGTGAAAAAATTGAGGAAGAGCTGAAGAACGGCATGTGTGTCGGCCCCATGTCCAACATGGCCGGACAGGTCGCCGAGCGAATATGCAAGATGACCGGCGTGGAACGAATAGCCCTGTATAATTCCGGCACGGAGGCCGTTATGGTCGCGCTCCGTTTGGCACGTGCTGCCACAGGACGAGCTAAAGTCGTCATTTTTGCTGGCTCGTATCACGGTACATTCGACGGGGTGCTGGCACTGGGGAGCGCGGGTGATGTCAAGGAGCATTCGACACCTCTAGCTCCAGGTATCTTGCAGCATATGGTGGACGATGTCGTCGTGCTTCATTATGGGGCAGACGATTCCCTGGATTATATCCGCACCCATGCGCATGAACTGGCCGCGGTTATCGTGGAGCCGGTGCAAAGCCGCCGACCAGATTTTCAGCCTAAAGCTTTTTTGCAGGAAATTCGCCAGATAACGGAGCAGTCGGGTACTGCCTTCATTTTTGATGAAGTCATCACAGGCTTCCGGATTCAGCCCGGAGGGGCCCAAGCGTGGTTTGGGGTGCAAGCCGACCTCGTGACCTACGGTAAAATCATTGGCGGCGGACTGCCCATCGGCATCGTAGCCGGAAAAGCCGCCTTTATGAACGGGATCGACGGAGGCACGTGGAGCTTTGGGGACGATTCCTATCCGCAGCATGAGCAGCAGCGAACCTTTGTGGCAGGAACCTTCTGCCATCATCCGCTGGCAATGGCTGCATCCTTAGCGGTGCTGGATCATTTGGAGAAACATGGCGAGCAGCTGCAAAATCGTTTAAACAACCGCACCTCGGCGTTAGCAGCCGAGCTGAACAGCTATTTCACTGACGAACATGTACCTATGAGAGTGGTTAACTTTGGCTCCCTCTTCCGCTTCGTGCTCAAAGGCGATCTGGAATTGTTCTTTTATCACATGCTGGACAAAGGCATCTATATCTGGGAAGGACGAAACTGCTTCTTGTCCACGGCCCATACCGAGGAAGATATTGCGCGAATTGTGCAAGCGGTCAAGGATAGCGTGAACGAGCTGCGTAAAGGGGGATTTTTACCGGACCCGCCCCCGAATGGAAACGGCCCAGGGCCGGGCAAGCAACCTGTACCTGTTACTATACCTCCAGAAGCTGAAGCAGTGGGTGTTCCAGAAACCGTAATTGCGCTGACTCCTGATCAAAAGCAGCTTTGGTTCGCCTCTGTTTCAGCACGAAGTGACTCTCAATCTTTACACGAAACCGCCTTGTTGCGGTTTCGTGGTCCACTTCATCAGCAGGCGTTCAATCAAGCTGTTCAGGCCATCGTAAACCGTCATGAAGCCTTACATATCTTTATGAGCGGCGATGGGGAAACTCAGGTGATCGCTCCTGTGATGAAAGTGGAAGTCCCGCTTCATGATTTTACCAGTTATCACCCAGATAAACAGGAACAACATATCCGGGCATGGATGATCAAGGACAGTGAAACCCCATTTGCCATGACGCCAGGCGAGCCATTATTCCGGATTCATCTGCTGAAAATATCGGATGAAGAGCATCTGGGTGTTTTTACGTTTCATCATTTTATCGCGGATGGCTGGTCAATCAGTGTATTCATTCAGGAACTGGAGCAGATCTATTCTGCGCTTGTCCGACAAGCTGACTACAACCTTCCCGATCCAGTACCTTTTCGGAATTACGTTGTTTGGCAGCAGGATCAATTGAAAGCCGGGAAAGATGAGGCCCTAGCTTTTTGGTCAGCGATGCTAGATAAACAGCAGCCTGTCCTCCATCTGCCATCTCCGGTGAGGGGAATACAAATTCCGTCTTCCAGAGGAAGCAGACATACCATAATGCTCGAAGCGACGCTCGTTAAACAATTGAGATCTGCCAGCATAAAGCTAGGCAGCAGTCTTTTTATAACGCTGCTATCCGCCTTTCAGATTTTTCTACATCGGCTGACAGGGCAGCAGAAAGTAACGGTGGGGGTTCCAACCGCAGGACAATCCCATATGGACGCCTTCTCTCTGATCGGCAACTGTGTCAACTTGCTTCCGATGATCAGCGAAGTGCGTCCTGATGCTACTTTTACGGAGCATGTCCAAGCAGTCAAAAAGCGCATGAATGAACTAGACAGCTTTCAAAAGTACAGCTTTGCCGGACTCGCTCAGCTGGGGCTGAGGCATTTGCCTGTCATTAACGCTGTATTCAATATGGATCGACCGATTCCGCGTTTTCAGTTCCATGAACTGGAAGCGGAACTCGTTGAGAATGAGGTATCATTCAGCAAATACGAGTTGTTTTTGAACGTGACAGAGGCACAGCAACAATTACGTTTTGATTTCGACTACAATTCGGATCTTTTTCAGCCAAACATTATCGAAGCCTGGTCAGGATATTTCCTGAATCTGCTGCATTCCTTTGTAGAGGAAGAAGGGGCTCGCGTTTCCGCGCTGACTTTACTCCGTGCGCCGGAGAACGAACAACTTCGAACTGCATGGGCAGCAAATACCGATGCCAACGGAAACTATCTTTGCGTCCTCGATGCCTACAAGCATTTGGCACCTGTTGGGACAGCAGGAGAGGTGTATCAAGCCTCAGTAGCAGGCCTGTTGGGAACGACCCGGGAATGGGCTTACGTGGAAAACGATGGCAAGCTGCAGCATATTGGCAATTTGAATCGGACTATCCACATTCGCGGACATCAGGTTAATCTGGAGCAGTTGGAGAAACACCTGCTGCAAATATTAAAATTGGAGTCCTGCGTCATTACACCACAAACGGACGAAGCTGGAAAAGTCTCATATATAACCGCCTATGTGGTCGCAAACGCATCGAAGCCTTGGGAAGAAAACGCACTAAAAAAGGCTGCAATCGAAATTCTTTCAGATTATACGCAGCCCCGTTTTTGGATTCCTATGGATCATATTCCTCTTCTGCCGGATGGTCAGCCTGATCTACAGGCTTTGCCAGAGCCGGGACAAGCAAGCGTATTGACTAAAACAGACACCGCTTCTGAGAACCACGGCGTAGAAGATCAACTCGTGAACATTTGGATGGACGTTCTGAATGTAACAGATATCAGCGATGACGATAATTTTTTTCAACTGGGTGGTGATTCACTAAAAGCGACGGTCATTTTGTCGAGAGTCAATAAGGAATTGGGTGTACACATTCCACTCAGCCACATTTTTGAGCTGCAAACGATTGCTGAGCTGGCTACATATATTGCGGGTGGAACAAAGAAGACCTATAAACCGATTGTATCTGTGAAATCGCAAGCCTTCTATCCGGTATCTTCTTCCCAAAAGAGAATGTACGTGCTGGATCAGCTGGGGGGTGGAAAGGCCTATCATGTACCAGGTCAGCTTTTCATAGAGGGAGATCTGGAGGTTCCCCGCTTCATTGAAGCCGTTAGAGAAGTTATTTTGCGTCATGAATCCTTTCGGACGTATTTCGATCTGGAAGACGGGGAAGTGGTACAAAAAGTTCGGGACACGATTCCATTCGACATCCCGTATACCCGTATTTCCAAGGAAGAAGCAGAACAGGCTCGGACCTTGTTTGTTCGGCCTTTTCATCTGGGAACAGCTCCTTTATTCCGCGCTGAACTGTACGAATTTATCGAAGGTGGCTTCAATTTGCTAGTAGATATGCACCACATCGTGTCCGATGGTTTCTCCATGGCCGTGCTGCTGGATGAAATCATTCAACGGTATCAGGGTAGACAGCTTGCGAACATTCAGCTTCATTACAAAGACTTTGTTGCTTGGCAGAAGCAGCAGATCACTGACGACGGATTGCAAGCGCATGAATCATATTGGCTTCAGATCTTGAAGGGCGAGCTTCCTGTACTAAATATGCCTACGGACTTTTCGCGTCCGCAAGCACAAAGCTTTGAAGGTGACAGCTTGACCGTCACCTTGGAATCCAAACTTACTAGCAGACTCTACAAATTGGCCAAAGATACCGAATCTACGATCTTTATGGTACTTTTGGCGGCTTATAATATCCTGCTGGGCAAATATTCTGGCCAAGAGGACATTATCGTGGGTACACCTGTTGCCGGAAGACGGCATGTGGATACGCAAGCGATGATTGGCATGTTCGTCAATACGCTGGTTCTTCGCAATCAGCCGCAATCTTCTTTAACGTTCCAATCCTTTTTGCAGGAGGTTAAGCAAAACTCGCTACTAGCACTGGAGCATCAGGAATACCCGTTTGATGAGCTTGTAGACAAGCTGGAACTGGTACGTGACGTAAGTCGAAACCCGGTGTTCGATACGATGTTCAGTTTGCAAAATGTCGGCACAGATGTTTTGGAAACAGGAGGCATTCGTTTTAAACCGGAAGAATTCAACGCAGGCATATCCAAGGTAGATTTTTCATTGCATGTGACCGAGGAAAAAGAACGTTTGTCCTTCACTTTGGAGTATGGCACAAAGCTGTTTAAACCGGAGACCATCCGACGGCTGGCAGAGCATTTTGTGCGAATTTTGGAAACGGTGACGCAGGATGTCCGGGTACGGTTGGCCGATATTACGATGGTATCTGATGAAGAGAAGCAATTGCTGCTAACCGGATTTAATCATACTGTCGTACCTTTCCCGTACCATGAGACAGTCCACGGGCAGTTTGAAAAGCAGGTCGTACAGACGCCGGGTCATATAGCATTGGTGTTCGGAAATCAGCGTCTGACCTACCGGGAGTTGAACGAACGCGCTAACTCACTGGCACGGGTACTTCAAGCGCATGGTGTAGGACCCGATAAGCTAGTCGGTCTGCTGGTGCAGCGTTCGGCGGAAATGATCATCGGTCTGCTGGCCGTGCTAAAAGCGGGTGGCGCTTATGTGCCGATTGACCCTGAATATCCGTCAGCCCGTATTGAATATATGCTGAGTGATAGTGAGGCCGCCGTACTCCTGACCAGTCGCGATCTGGTAGGAGAACACCATTACAGCACCAACACCCTGTTTATTGAAGATGAGGAAGTATATCAAGGAGAAAAGACCAATCTGGAAGACAATGCTCAACCGGAGCATCTGGCTTATGTCATCTATACTTCTGGCTCAACCGGAAATCCGAAAGGAGCTATGCTCCAGCATCGCTCGGTGCTGAACTTTATTACAGGAATGCGTGAAGTGATCGACTTTGCAGCGAGCAAAACGATTTTATCGCTCACCACCATTTCGTTCGATATTTTCGTATTGGAAACGATCCTGCCGCTGCTAGGCGGAATGACCGTCGTGCTAGGCGACCGCCATCATCAGGTCGATCCTCAGACACTTGGCGAGCTGATTACTGCACATCACATTGACATGCTTCAAATGACGCCATCCCGGCTGCAAATGCTGCTGAGTCATGAGGAAGGTTTCCGTGCGCTGCAAGGTGTACAGGAAGTTATGGTGGGGGGAGAAGCGCTTCCGCCCAAGCTGCTGGAGGCATTGCAGAAATTGAACGGTCCCCGCATTTATAACATGTACGGACCTACGGAAACGACGGTGTGGTCGGCAGTGCAGGAACTTACGAATGCCAAACAGATTGACATTGGACGTCCCATTGCGAATACGCAAATTTATGTCATTGATGCGCAGGACAGATTACAACCTATTGGTGTACCAGGCGAGCTATGCATTGCAGGGGAAGGATTGGCTCGTGGCTATTGGAATCGCGCGGAACTGACGGCGGACAAATTTGTAGATAATCCATTTTCAACAGGAACACGAATGTACAGAACGGGCGATCTCGCCCGCTGGAAAGCGGATGGAAATCTGGAGTTTATCGGCCGAATCGACCATCAGGTGAAAGTACGTGGATTCCGGATCGAACTGGGTGAGGTTGAAAATGCTTTGATGAGCCATTCTGCAATTCAAGAGGCTGTCGTCACTGTATATCAAAACAAAGAGCAAGAATCCGTCTTGTGTGCCTACATTGTATTGCATACAGAAGAAACACCAAGCTTAACGGTCATTCATGAACATGCCGCCAAGTTGCTCCCATATTATTCGGTTCCGTCTTACTTCGTGTTTCTGGATCGGATACCGTTGACACCGAACGGAAAAACCGACCGAAAAGCATTGCCGGAGCCTGAAAAGCTATTCCGACCGGATGTGGCCTATGTAGCGCCGCGAAATGATGTGGAAGAAGCTTTGGCCGCCGTATGGCAAGATGTTTTGGGACGCGATCAGGTGGGCATTCAGGATAACTTCTTTCTGCTCGGAGGCGACTCGATTAAAGCAGTTCAAGTCATCGCACGCATGCGTCTCCACGGGTATTTACTGGATATCCGACACGTACTGGAGCATCCGTCCATTGAAATCCTGAGCGGCTATGCAGAAACACTGTCCCGTCCGATAGAGCAAGGTCCGATAGATGGAGAAGTACCACTGACACCGATACAACGACATCTAATCGATTGGATCGAACGTCATCCAGCATCCGAGGCACTTCCTGCCGCCACGTCGGTACTGCTGTTGGCAAAGTCGGGCTTTGACGAGCAGCCATTGCGAGCCGCATTGAAGAAAATTGTGGAGCACCACGATGCTCTGCGCCTTGGCTTATTACAACAGGATGACGGGTCGGTTACGCAAGCTCACAAAGGACTGCATGAGGAGCTAATCACGCTGGAGGTGCTGTCGCTTACGGGAACGGAAAGCGAAGCACGCAGCCAATTGGAAGCTGAATGCCAACGTATTCAAAGCAGCCTACGGCTGTTTGAAGGACCACGAGTTCGGGCAGGGCTTTTCCGCCTGGATAGTGGAGATCATCTTTTCCTTGCTGTAGACCCGCTAGTGGCTGACGCCATTTCATGGAATATTTTGCTCGAAGATCTGGCAACAGGCTACGGACAAGCTCTGGATGGGGAAACGATTGTCTTACCGGACAAAACGAACGCTTACCAAACGTGGGCAGAGCATCTTGAGCATTATGCGAATAGTAAAGAGCTGCTCAAGGAGCAGGACTATTGGAACAAGATAGAGTTGTCAGAGTGGAGAACGCTTCCCAAAGACCATGAAGTCATTACGGACTCTGGAACGGAACGGCAAACGAATCAGCTCCATCTGCAATTATCAGCAGACGAAACCCAGGACCTGATGACACAGGTCAATCATGTCTACAACACAGTGCCGGAGGAAGTACTGCTGTCCGTACTGGGGCAAACAGTGTCCGAATGGTCAGGACAAGAACGGATTGCACTCTACGTGGAGAACCCTGGCCGAGAGCAGGCTGAAACAAATTCGCTGGATATCTCCAGAACGGTAGGGCAGTTTACGTCCGTGTATCCAGTTGTACTGGACATCAAATCTGCGGATGATATAGCGCTGTTGCTCAAGGGTGTGAAGGAAACGGTTCGGCAGGTTCCAAATCACGGATTGGGCTACGGTGCATTGAGATATCTGACCGAAGCCAGAAATCCAACGGATTCTAAACGTTTTCGTCATCCGGAAATTGGTTTCCGTTATATAGACTCCCTACACCCGGAATCGGTTTATTTTTCAATATCGCCGCTGCAAGCTGAAATTGGACCAGGTACCAAGGATGTGATTAATGGTTCATCTTATGCTCTTTATATGGATAGCCGGTTGGAGGACGGAAAATTAAGTATCCGTATATCCTATGACAGGAATGCATATGAAGAGCGCACGGTCAAACAACTTTTCTCCCGCTTCGAAACACACCTGTTGAATACCATTCGTCATTGCCTTGATCAGTCCGGTCAGGAA
Source organism: Paenibacillus sp. FSL L8-0158 (assembly GCF_038592965.1). Taxonomy (GTDB): domain Bacteria; phylum Bacillota; class Bacilli; order Paenibacillales; family Paenibacillaceae; genus Paenibacillus; species Paenibacillus polymyxa_D. The sequence goes on from NZ_CP151949.1 coordinate 2,721,594, forward strand.
CTGACACCAACAGACGTAGGGGCAGATGATCTGGATTTGGAAGAGTTCGAAGAGATGAAGCATTTTTATGAAAGCCTATAAATATTCGATTGAGGGGGAAATCCGATGAGTAAAAGGCTTGAAATCGAAAAAGTGGCCAATTTAACGCCTTTGCAGGAGGGGATGCTCTTTCATACAGTGATGGAGCCGGAATCACAGGCGTACTATGAGCAAGTACGAATGACCATCCGGGGTGAACTGAACCTGGAGGCTCTGCAAAAGAGCTTCGAGACTCTGGTGCAGCGTCACGAAACGCTTCGTTCGAATATTTATCATAAAAGTGCTTCCCGTTCGCGGCTCATCGTGTTTAAGGAGCGAAATCCAACGCTTCGTTACGAGAATCTGACGAATATTCCCGAGGCAGAGCAAGCAGAGGCCATTCGCAGCTACGCAGACGCAGACCGAAACCATCGTTACGATCTGAGCAAGGATTTGCTCATTCGTCTGGCTGTGCTTCAAACCCAAACGAACGCATATACGCTGCTTTTAAGCTTTCATCATATTATTATGGATGGCTGGTGCCTCGGCATCGTGATGGACGAGCTGTTCGCGGCTTATGAAGCACTGAAAGCGGGGAAGCCCGTACAACTGCCAACACCGCAGCCCTATACTGGCTATGCCCGCTGGCTGGATAAGCAGGATAAGGAGGCGGCGAAGGAATACTGGCGGTCCATCCTGAACGGCTATGATCAGCCAGCCGTGCTGCCAACCCTGCCTGTAGCCCATCCGCTCCAGCCAGATACCGGGTACTTGCTGCATGAACATAAAATAACACTCACGGATGAAACAACCCGTCAATTGCGGACGGTGGCTGAACGCAACGGAACGACCCTGAGCAGTTTGTTTCTGGCTGCATGGGGAGTCGTGCTTGGAGGATACAACCAAAGTGAAGACGTCGTCTTCGGCACCGTCGTTTCCGGTCGACCGCCGGAGCTTGAAGGTGTGGAACAGATGTTGGGACTTTTTATTAATACCATACCGATACGAATCAAATTGGATGCAGACCAGCCATTCTCAGGTCTGCTTCGTGAAGTGCAGCGCAGCGCGGTTCAATCCCGGGCATATGACTATTTTTCACTCGCTGAAATCCAGTCCCAGTCAGCGCTCAAGCAGCAACTCATGGATCATTTTGTTGTATTTGAAAATTACCCGCTGGAGGATATGGTTGGCCGGCCTGATCTGAAGGAACGGCTTGGATTCGTCGTGGAGGACGCCCAATTGTCCGAAGAAACACCTTACCCCTTCAACATCGAAGTGGAGGACGGAAAAGCGCTGAGCTTTATGCTGTCCTACAACAACTATGTCTACAGCGATGAAGCGATGACACGGTTAGCCGGACATGTGGAGCATACACTCGTTCAGATTGCGCGTACACCAGAAATCCTGTTGCGGGACATTCGTCTGCTGACCGCTACAGAAGAGACGGAACTCACCTATGTATGGAGCGGGCCGATTGCCGACTATCCTGCTGGAACGTTTCATGGAATATTTGAGGCGCAGGCAGAACGTATCCCGGAACAGACCGCCGTCATCTACGAAGACACCGAACTGACCTATCATGAGCTGAATGAGAAGGCCAATCTGCTTGCTCAAGCACTGCAAAACCGTGGGGGCAAGCGTGAGCATCTCGTCGCCGTGATGCTTGAGCGTTCAGCAGACATGATTATCGCTGTGTTAGGGATTATGAAGGCGGGAGCTGCCTACGTACCTGTCGATCCGACCTACCCGAAAGATAGAATTGCTTACATGCTTCAGGACAGCGGAGCTACGATTATGCTCACGCAGTCTTCCTTGACTGAACTATTGGCCGATGTGGATTTTGCGGGGGAAGTGCTGGACTTGCCAGCGTTACTTCAACAAGCTTCACAAGCGGAGCATTCCCATCAACAAGCGCCTATCTACACACCTATTCATGATCCCGAGGCTTTGGCCTACGTCATTTACACATCAGGAACGACGGGCAACGCCAAAGGCGTGATGATCGAGCATCGCCATTACGTAAATACGGCGTGGGGCTATAGAGAAGCTCACCAATTAAAAGAGTTTCCCGTCAAGCTCCTTCAGATTGCCAGTATGTCGTTCGATGTCTTTGCCGGTGATCTGGCCAAGACATTCGTGAACGGAGGCACCATGGTCATTTGCCCACAGGATGTGCGCAACGATCCTCCAGCTTTGGCCCAGGTTCTCGAACAGCACGAAATTACGACGTTTGAAGTTCCACCAGCCTTGTTGACGCTGCTTATGGACTACGTATATGAACACGGTACAGATGTCAGTGCCATGAAGCTGCTTACTACAGGCGCGGACAGCTTTGGCGTTGAAAACTATCGGACGCTTTTGAATCGCTTCGGCGATACGATGCGCATCATGAATACCTACGGTGTAACCGAAGCGGCTATTGATTCCAGCTTTTATGAAGAAGCAGCTGAACGTCTGCCTCCATCAGGTATCGTCCCGATTGGAAAGGCACTGCCGAATCATAAAGTATATATCGTGGATGAGGCTTTGCGTCCGCTCCCTGTCGGCGTAGCCGGGGAGTTGTGCTTGGGCGGCGCTTCTGTGGCCCGCGGTTATTTGAACCGTCCTGACCTGACGGCGGAGAAATTTGTACCGAATCCTTTTGTAAAGGGAGAGCGTCTGTACCGCACCGGAGATCTGGCACGCTGGCTGCCGGATGGCAACATTGATTTCATCGGTCGGATTGACTTTCAGGTGAAAATTCGTGGCTACCGGATCGAACCTGGTGAAATTGAGTCGGCCTTACTCCAATTGGATGAGGTACGCCAAGCGGTGGTCACGGATAGAACGGATAAAACCGGACAAAAGTATTTGTGCGCCTACGTAGCAGGTACAACCGACAAATCCCTTCTGCGGACAGAGCTTGCCAAGCAGTTGCCAAGCTATATGGTGCCCGCACATATTATCGTGCTGGATCAATTACCTTTGACCCATAACGGTAAAATTGATCGACGTGCGCTTCCAGAACCCGAAGATTTTGTGTTGACCGACGTCGAGTATGAAGCGCCGCAGAGCGAACTGGAGCAAACACTCGCTTCCATCTGGGAGGAAGTCATTGGTGTTAAGCCGATTGGTCTGCGCAACAACTTTTTCGAGCTTGGTGGCGATTCGATCAAAGCGTTGCAAATCGCAGCCCGATTGAACGCGAAGGGCCTCAAAATGGACATGAAGGATTTGTTCCGCCATCCGCAGATTGATTTGATTGCTCCTTATATAAAAAAAGTAATTCGGACCATCCCGCAGGGGGCAGTACAAGGTACAGTGGAGTTGACACCGATCCAATGGGAATTTTTTGAGCATCATCGAACAGAACGTCATCATTACAGTCAGGCTGTCATGCTCCAGAACCCCGAAAGATGGAACGAAACCTGGCTGCGAAGCGCCGTGGACAAGCTGACCACGCACCATGATGCCTTGCGCATTACCTTTGATGAGCGTGAAAAAGAACCTGTCGCCTATAACAGAGGCACAGCCGAAGGTGAACGCTTTACATTGGAAAGCTACGATTTTTCACATGCTGACCAGCCTGAGGAAGAAATCGCGCAGCTCGCTGACGCGTTACAAAGTCGCTTTGATTTGCGGGGCGGCCCGCTTGTGCGTTTGGCTTTAATCCGGCTACAGGAATCTGATCATTTGTTAATCGTCATTCATCATCTTGTCGTAGACAGTGTGTCGTGGAGAATCCTGCTGGAAGACTTGGAAACAACCTACCAACAGTTAGCTAACGGTGAAAAGCTACAGTTACCCGCCAAGACCGATTCCTACAAAGAATGGGCAGCGCGTCTGTCCAAGTATGCACAAAGTGAACTGGCGCGCCAGGAAATCAGCTATTGGAATACGGTAGAAGCTCGTGAAATACTTTCGCTGCCAAAAGATCATGAGGTTTCAGATAGCCTAATCCGTGACGGGCGCAAATCCGCAGTGACACTCAGCCGGGAAGAAACCGAAAACCTGCTGAAACACGCGCACCATGCTTACAATACAGAAACAAATGATATTTTACTGACGGCGTTAGGACTGGCTTACCGGGAATGGAGCGGACATGCTGAAATTGCAGTCCAGGTGGAAAGTCATAACAGGACGAAATTGATTAAAGACATTGACGTATCCCGTACAGTTGGCAGGTTTACGTCCGTGTATCCGTTTGTGGTAAATGTGAGCAAACCCGAAGATTTGGCCCATCAAATCAAGCTGGTTAAGGACAATTTGCGACGCGTACCCAACAAGGGTGTCGGCTATGGCATTTTACGCTACTTGACCGACAGGGAGCAGCAGAATAGGGTAACCTTTTTTGCTGCCAAGCCACCTGAGATAAGCTTTAGCTTTGACGGAGAAGCCAGAGAAGGTACGACATGGCGCACCTCGCCACTATCCACGTTTGCCGGTACTGAAATCAACCCTCTGACTAAAAAAGCGCCCAGCTTTGATATTCATGGTGCGGTGGCTGACGAAAGACTCCGCATTGTATTCGAATACAACGCACGTGAATATGAAGCATCGACGGTGGAGCGACTTACAGCCAGCTTTAAGAATCATCTGATCGAACTTATTCGCCATTGCTGTGCCAAGGATACAGCAGAACAAAGCCCGACGGATTTTACATATGGGCAATTGTCTCTGGATCAGTTTGAAAATATTGCAAATCGCTTGTCAAATAAGCTGTTAAACCACCAAGTGAAAATTAAAGACCTCTATCCGCTATCCCCGATGCAGGAGGGAATGCTATTTCATTCCATACTTGATGAAGAGTCAGAGGCTTATTTCGAACAAACGATTATTACCATTCATGAAGCTATGGATACCAACCTAATCAGCCGAAGCTTACAAAAGCTGATTGACCGATATGATATTTTCCGTACGGTATTCATGTATAAGGAGGCGGATCGTCCGCTTCAGGTTGTACTGGAGGAACGATTAGCTGCTCCTGTCCATACCGAAGATGTGCGTAGTTTACCGGATGCGGAAAAGCACAGACGACTTCAAGCCATTTTACAGGAAGAGCGGCAGAGAGGTTTTGATCTGGAAAAGGAGGTTCTCATCCGGTTAGCGCTTGTACAGTGGGATGAGGACACCTCAAAGCTCATCTGGATCTCTCATCATATTATTATGGACGGCTGGTGTCTGAGGGCGGTAGCCAAAGATTTTTTTGATATTTACACATCGCTTCGGGACGATACTCCTTTAAAATTAGAGCCTGTCCAGCCATTTAGCAGCTTTATTCAGTGGTTGGAAAGACAAAATAAAGAGGAAGCAGCAGCATACTGGAAACAATATGTGGCTGATTTTGAAAATGAAACTGTCGTGCCCGGCTATACTCAATCCGTCGATCCTTCATTTCAGGTAGAGCAACTCATATGCACATGGGGAGAGCAGCTGACCCAAGGCATGGAACAAATCGCCAAGCAAAACCGTGTCACCGTCAGCACCTTATTTCAAACCGTTTGGGGCTTATTACTACAAACGTACAACAACAGTAAGGACGTCATTTTCGGGTCTGTTGTGTCGGGCAGACCTGATGAAATCCCCGGTATTGAAAATATGGTCGGATTATTCATTAATACCATACCCGTACGTATTAAAAGCTCCGCTGAACTGCGGTTTTCCGACTTGCTTACGTCTATACAGGATTCCTTAATGGAGTCCAATCGGTATTCCTATTTTTCCTTGGCTGATATTCAAGCCCATAGTGTACTAAAACAAAACCTGATCCAGCATATTGTCGCCTTTGAAAACTTTCCCGTTTCGGAAGAACTTACTGGATTAGAAAAAAAAACCAAAGCACTCCGTGTTGGTGAAGTAGAGGATATTGAACAGACGAATTATGATTTGAATGTAATCGTCATGCCTGGGCGCGAGCTGGAAATCAAATTTAGCTATAACGCGCTGACGTATAACAAAAATGCGATCAAACAATTGGCTGCTCACCTCATCCAAATGATGGAGCAAGTTATTCAAAACCCAAATATCCGGGTTTCGGAGATTGATCTATTGACAGCGGAGGAAAAACAGCAGCTCTTATTTGATTTTAACGATACACGGAGACCGTATCCATCGGACCACACCATACATCACGTATTTCAAGAACAGGCTGAGAAAACACCGGATGCAGTAGCTATTGTATTTGAAAATCGTGAGCTAACCTACCGCGAATTAAATAAAAAAGCTAATCAGCTGGCCTCGAAGCTGCGGAAATTGGGGGTTGCGCCGGATACCATCGTAGGCATTTTGACTGAACGTTCACCAGAAATGATTATCGGTATTCTTGGTATTTTGAAGGCGGGTGGAGCCTACTTGCCACTGGAGCCTTCTTATCCGCAGGAACGGATTATGTTTATGCTTCAGGATAGCGGTAGCGAAATTCTGCTAACCCTATCTGACAAGGGTAAACAGATGAACACTTTCGATTTTTCCGGTACGGTTCTGGATCTGGCCGACATCAGCTCCTACGACTCCGAGGACTTCATTTTTTCCGAATCGACAACGGCAGACGTTCTGGCCTATGTCATGTATACATCTGGCTCAACTGGACGTCCCAAAGGTGTCATGATTGAACATCGGAATGTCATACGGCTGGTGAAGAACACCAATTACGTACCATTTGCCGAGAACGAACGCATTTTGCTGACCGGGGCGCTCGTGTTCGATGCCTGTACCTTTGAAATTTGGGGAGCATTGCTGAACGGATTGCGTTTGTACATTGTACCGGAATCCGTAATCTTGGATGCTGTTCAGCTTGGTGAAGCGCTGGATCGATATCATATTACAACGATGTGGCTGACATCGCCCTTGTTTAACCAACTCACACAGCATAAACCAGATCTCTTTGCTTCGCTAAAGCACTTGCTGGTGGGCGGGGATGTGCTTTTACCTGGGATCATTAATACGGTTAGAGCACATTCTCCGGGACTGAACGTTATCAACGCCTATGGCCCCACAGAAAACACAACATTCTCTACTTATTTCCCGATTGATAAGGAATATAACCGCATTCCTATTGGTCGCCCAATTGGCAATTCAACTGTTTATATTTTGGACTCCTCAAGCAGGCTGCTGCCTATTGGTGCTCAAGGGGAAATTTGTGTTGGTGGGGATGGTCTGGCGCGCGGCTATCTAAACAGGGATGATCTGACCCAGCTAAATTTTGTCCCTAATCCATTCATTCCGGGCGAAAAAATATATCGGACAGGTGATTTGGGCAGATGGCTACCGGACGGCAATCTGGAGTATCTCGGACGGATAGACCAGCAGGTTAAAATCCGCGGATATCGTATTGAACCTGGGGAAATTGAAACCCAGCTCATGAAACATGATGCAGTTCGGGAGGCGCACGTAGCGGTAAAAAGCACGAAGGATGGTCAAAAAACGCTCTGTGCTTATATCTCAACCGACGTACCGCTATCCAAGATTGATATGAAGACCCATTTGACTGGCCAGTTGCCGGATTATATGATTCCTGCCCAGTATGTGTTCCTGCCGGCGTTTCCCCTGACAACGAACGGTAAAATCGACCGCCAAGCATTGCCTGAGCCAGAAATGACCAGCGGTTCCGATATGGAATACGTTGCTCCAAGAAATGAAGTGGAACAACAGTTGGCGAACCTGTGGCAAGCGGTGCTTGGCGTTGAAAAGGTCGGCATTGACGACGGCTTTTTCGAGCTTGGAGGTCATTCATTGAAGGCCATTCAACTGGTATCGAAAGTACAGGAATCGAACATTCCGCTGGATATACATCAATTGCTTCAATATCAGACAATAAGAAGTTTGTCTGATCTTTTACAACGTGTTGAAGAGGGCGGAGTGAACGCGGATACGCTCATTGCGAAAGCTCAGGAGGTTGAGCGGGCTATTACAGAAGCGTTTGGTGTACAGGTCTTTCTTCAGTCCGTTTCCACCGATAAGCAAAACTATTTGTTCCTGCAAGTGGAGCCTTTTCACGTAGAACAAGTTCAGGCAATCTCAGAATTTATCCAATCTCATATCCATCCAGACCTGCACCCGCATTATATCGTTCGCTGGGGAACCGACGAACCAGATAGAATTCTCGGAGCTATACCGACAAACGAAGAACAAGAAACCTTACTTAAACAACAGGCCGATGTATGGCTTGCCAGCATTGCTGAGTTAAATACTGAGTGGAATACCAATATACTAAGTCTGAATGCTATTGGGCGCTATCCGCTTGCACCAGCTCAGCATTACCATTTGCAACATTTTACAGGCTCGGGTATGGCTGTGCAGTTAGATAGCTACTTGAAAACCGAGCGTTTGGCCGTAACGATTCAGCGGCTTATTGAACGCCATGAATTGCTAAGAAGCGTACTTGTTCAATCATCCGGAGCATGGGAATGGGAGTTGCGTCCAGTTCCAGAGCATCTTTTTTTACCGACTGTTGATCTCTCCGGTCAGCCGGTGCAAGCACAACGCAGGCTTCTTTCTTCCATTGCTTCTAACCTATTTTTAGAACCTTATAAACTTACACAGTCGCTGCAGTACCGGATCGTCCTGATTCGCTTAAATTTGCGGGAACATCTGCTATTGTTTCCTTGCTCGCACATCATTTTTGATGCTACGAGCAGTGACATCCTGCGCAGACAACTCCTTGATGAATATCATCGTCCGCAGCAGACGGCACATGCGACAGAAGAGGTGCAATACCGGGAATATGTAAACTATATTCGCCAAGGCCCTCAAGGAATCGGGGATCAGGAAATCAGCGAGCAATTCAAACTCCAGACGTTTGGTGAGAATAATGATCGTATCCATGTGCTGACCGAAGAACGCAACTATGCGGACACTACCAGATATCGTTGGGAGCTGAATTTAAGCGACATTTCAGAGCAGCACGGCGCTGCGAATATGTGGGATATTTCGCTTCAAATGGCTGTACGTTTTTTCAGCAGCTATTTCCAACTCTCTGATGTTCCATTTTGGATTACTAATTATGGAAGACAATATGGCGACCGAAACTATTTTGGAACCGTAGGCGAGTGTATTGATCATATACCCGTTGTGCTGCAGGAAGATGACACTGAATCCTATGAAAAGAGTATCCATACCCACCTGGACTTTGCTTCACGCTATCATTTGAACTTTTTCAATCTGATCTTCAATGCTGAAATGGAGAAAGCTTACCCGGTATCCAGCAGCATTTTGAAAAAAGGACTTGAACAGCTGCCTATCGTATTCAACTATTTGGGTGAGGGACGAGAGGATGCAGAATTGCTCGACAATCTGCATACCGAAGGCACACAGGCCAATGTCAACAAGGTTATTTTCTTTGAGTCAGAGCATGTAGGGGATATTCTGAAAATCTCACTTACCATTCCATATCATGAGAACGACCAGTATATTCATCAAATCTTCCAGACTGCTAGCGACAGGCTCTTGAATGCTTTGACCATTTTGCAGTAAGGAGATGAAGATGTGAATCCATTGTTTAAGGATAGCCGTTTTATCCGATTTTTTGCATCTCGTACTTCTGCCAATATCGCAGACAGCATTTATTCTATCGTCCTGCTGTATTTTGTTCAGCAATCGACACAGTCGGTGGCGATGACCAGCTTCACGTATACGGCCGTATCTGCGGCGTCGATTTTCAGCTTTCTCGTGGGTCCTTTGGTGGACCGTTATTCACCGCCCTTGTTGGCCAGCATCGCCTTGTTTACGCAGGCTGTACTAATTTTGGTCGTCCCATTTCTTATTCAGGACGGGATGGTTAATCTGGTCGCTATCCTTGTTATTGTATTCATTGCATCCTGCTTCTCCACACTGTTTTATCCGGCCAATAGTAAAATGCTGCCGCAATTGATAGGCTCGCCGGATTTGATTGTCCGGGCGAATTCCATGATTTCGTCGACGGATCAGGTTATTAATATTGCCGGATATCTGGCTGGAGCCTCGCTCATCATCGCAATGGGGATGAAAAATACGTTTTTTCTAGCCGGCGCGATGCTGTTTCTGGCAGGCTTTGTATATGTCAGGCTCAACAAGCAAATTGATGCTCCTCGGGTGGAAGACACGAACGGAAGGAGTTCGCTAAAGCTCGTGTACTATCTAAACGAATTGAAAGAAGGGTATCTTTTTGTAAAACGGCACACCTTCCTGAGAATTATGCTTCCGTTCTTTGCGCTGACAAACTTTTCGATGGCGATCTTGGTCATTGCCATGCCTTCTATCGCAGTATCCTATGGCTCGCCGATCTATTACAGCTTGCTGTATGTAGCCTACTTTATCGGTATTTTTATTGGTTCCTTTCTCGTCAGTGTATTGAAAAAGAACGGCATTACCATCGCAGTTTCCTGGGTAGCCATGGGGCTGGCAATCTATGTCTTTTCCCTTGTGCCAGATATGTGGATGAAGCTGCTGGCAGGTCTGTTATTAGGCATTTTTACTGGCATCATTAATGTGCTGCAGACGTCTTTGATTCAAATTATTACACCGCTGCCGTTACTGGGACGTGTTACAGCCTTTTTAAACACCTTGTCGAGCGCGGCTCTGCCATTAGGGGCCTTGATTGGAGGGGCGCTAGCTTTACGGTTTGCTCTGAGTGAGGTTCTTTTTTTCAGCGGACTGATTACTGTATTGTGCGGATTGATTATGTTTCTGGTTAAGGATATCCGCCAGTATCAGATTCCTTCTGGGGAGATTGGGAGAGTTGCCCCTTCCCACAATTCATAAGCCACGCATGTCAATGCCAGGTTTTCATCATAGAACCTGGCATTTTTGTTTGTCTGGCCTCGCCATGATAAGGCTGACCATTTTGGTGCTGGTGTTGGAGTGCCATTTATGGTTATCATAGACAAAGGTAAAACTATCGTTACATTTGGACTCCAAAGGAGATACAAAATGGC
>NZ_CP151949.1:4727500-4815000 GCF_038592965.1 Paenibacillus sp. FSL L8-0158
CCTCTACACCAGGGAACTCTGTCCGATGCTCCAGAAAATAAGCGATTTCCTCCCGACTCAGGTCGGATTTGACCAAACGCGGGGTAAATCCCCTATATTGATTATAATCCGGGTCCAGTCGCTTTTTTATTTCCTCTGCATTAAGCTGCTCTCCTTCATTACGACCCAGTTCGTTTAATTTGGTAGCAAGCTTGGCAGCAAAAGCATTGAGCTCAGGGAGCAGCTTTTCCCCCGGCTTGCGGTCTTTCTCCGTACGTTTGCTATAATCCTTAGATAAAGTTACATACAAGGACTGTACTGAAGTCGAATACGCCAGCTTAACCGTACCTGTGGAGTCATAAATCGTGCCGCGACTCGGGGCTAACGGGACATTTTTCGTATTTACGGATTGCTGCTGTCCCTTCAGCTCCTCAGATTGTACAAACTGCAATACAGCTAGTCTGGTAATGATCAGGGCAAACAGCACAAAAGCACTAAAAAACAGTAGGTTGGTTCGTAAAACCGTCCGTTTTTTTCGTGACTCTTCATTCTCTTCATGATTTTTCTTTTTGAATGAAAACTTTTTATCCAAACTTCCTCTATCCATATTAGCTGGTCATTACTCCTTTCAAATTAGGTTTCTATATTCCTGATCCTACCATATCCTAAGCAATAATCGATGAATTCCAAGATGACAATTTTGTAAGAAAACGTAGAAAAAGCATAAAAAAGCTTCCCTCAGCCCAAAGGCTAAGAGAAGCTTTCATCAAATGATATCGTATAAAATGATTATGGCTGTTTGATTGCGTTAGGATCGGTTGTTGTAGCATCCTTTTTCTTAGGCACCCCGTCCAATCCATAAACTTCGTCGTAGGCATCAAAGATTTTACGTGCCACAGGTCCGGCGCTCCAGGCCCCGAAGCCTCCTTCAGGAATGACAACGGCTACGGCCAGCTTAGGATTCTGGCGTGGTGCAAAGGCGATAAATACCCCGTTATCTTTTAGTTCTCTGCCTACACTCTGCTGTGATGTCCCCGTTTTACGAGCAAAATCATACGGAAAGCCGTTAAATGCGCTAACATCTGTTGACATACCACGTATGACTTCATTCCAGTATGCATCAGGAAATTTCACCTCATTTAGAACCTTCGGTTTAAATGTTTGAACTACATTGCCGTTGGTATCTTTAATTTGGCTGACCAAATGCGGCTCCATTCGTTTTCCCTTGGTAGCAATCATCGTTGCGTACTGGGCAAGTTGCATTGGGGTATACTTGCCTTGCTGACCAAAGGAAGCATATGCCAGTCTGGAAAGGGCTGACTCTCCTTTATCGGTATATTCTAAGAGCCCCTTGAACTCACCCGGCAAGTCTACCCCTGTAGAGACACCCAATCCAAATTGTTTCATATATTTATCCCAAACACCTATGCCCTGCTCAACTGATGCATTATTCTTATACTTGTCATATAAACGTTCTCCAACCATATCTACCATAAAGGCATTGGAGGAATGGCGAATAGCGGTAGCCGGGTCCATTGAACCGTACACATGACCAGATGAGTTGCGTACCCGTGAGGAGTTGTTACGTCCGAAATAAGCCGCTCCCGTGTCTTGATAGTACGTATTTGTTGTAAATAGTCCTTCTTCCAATCCAATAAGCACAGACAGCGGTTTAATAGTCGATCCGAGAAGCACGGTAGAATCTGGGTGCTGTCCAGGTTGGCCAGAGCCAACGTTCTTAATTGTACCGTTTTGATACACATGTTCAATCTCTTTATATTTGTCTTTAGAAATATTACCCGTTTGCCAATAATTCGCATCATAATCCGGCATACTAGCCATAGCTACCACATTTCCTGTATCTACTTCCATCGCTACAGCGAAGCCTGTTTTTGCATAAGGATGAGTCTTGCCAGATACAGCGTGTGAATGGAGCCATCTCAATTGATCCGTAATGGCTTCTTCCGTTTTGACCTGAATCTCTTTATTAATGGTGGAATAAATGTTGTTCCCCTTTTGCGGAGGAGTAACAGAATCTACGCCTTCCGCCATATTGCGCGGATCAATCGGAACCGTTTTATAGCCATTTTTCCCTCGTAACTGTTCCTGATATTGAAACTCCAGTCCATCAAAACCAACAGATTCATTATCCATATAAATAAGGCCTGGGTCATTTTCAGCTGACATGGATTTTTGAATATTCCTATATTTATTCAGATTTTCACGCGCACTTTTGTAACTTTTAATATAACCGACCGCTTGAACAGCCACCGTATCCGGATCATAATGGCGTACCGTTTCCTCAACGACATCTACGCCTGGAAACTCACTCTTATGCTGCATAAAATAAGCGACTTCGTCCGGAGTAAGATTGGTTTTAATCAGACGCGGCGTAAAACCACTAAATCGTTGATAGTTCCGGTCCATAGCGCCCATAATTTGCGCTGCCGTCATTTTCGGCTCATCTTTATTCCCATATTCAGCAAAGCGATTCGCCAGCTTCTGTGTCATTTTCTCCAGCTCAGGCAATAGCTTTTTGTCATTATCACGCTTTTCTTCCATACCATCACTGTAGTTCTTGGAGAGCGTGATATAGAGCGACTGTACTGGTGTAGAATATGCCAGCCTGTTCTGTCCGGTTGAATCGTAAATTGTTCCGCGAATCGGCGTAAGCGGCACATTTTTGGTAACATTACTGGTCTCCTGCTGCTTGAGCTGAGGGCCTTCCACAAATTGAAGTATCGCCAATCTTACAATAATGACTGTAAATATAATGAACGAGCTGAAAAAGAACAGATTGATCCGGAAGCTAAATCTTTTTCGGTCGGATGTCTCATTGTCTTTTCCTTGCTCGTTGTCCATCTTTCTCATGTGCCCTTTTCCACTCCTTCTTAAATCACTTTATCCTTGATATGTGTTTGGGCAAAACCTGGCGGGTTAAACCAGTCTCCACTTTGTGCCCAGGTCGGGTCTAGCGGTACCCACTGATCCTGTCCGCTCAAATATACCTCATTCCAGGCATGGGACCCGTATCCTCCCTGTCCGTTGTATCCAAGGCCTGTTACAACCTTGACCTGTAGCCCCTGCGAACGAGCCATCATTGAGTACAGGCGGGCATAATCAATGCACACTCCTTTACGTGTATCAAACGTATCTCTGGGAGTTTGTTCATGCCAGTCACCACGTTGCTCATAGGCTTCCACCTTACTGTAATCATAGCTAATACGAGTACCCACCCATTCATACAACGCTCTGGCTTTTTGCTCGTCACCGCTTGCACCTTCTGTAATCTTGGAAGCTGCCTGAACGATATCGCTTGGAATGTCCCGGTCAATTATTTCGTATTTGCGCTGCATGATGCCATTCAGTTCCTTGGTAACAGCCTGCGTAAATACGGGCAATTTATCCTTAATCAGTGTACCGGATAACGGCTCAATGACCGATTGCGCACCTTGCTTATAAATCGGTGAAGCTTGGACGTAACTGCTAAACCCGCTGTCTGGGTACAGACTTACGCCTATGAACAGCAGGGCTATGATCATCATGGCGCGAGCTCCACCAATAAGAGTACCTATTCCGGCCCCTGCCACTCTGCTGAAAAAGCCCGATTTTTTGGGATGCTCATGGAGAGTGGAGTCTGATTTGCCACCTACCATCAGCACATAAATTGCACGCAGTATAAACTGGGCGATAGCATAACTGAGCATGAACAATACAGCGAACCGCAGCAGCGGAAAACCCTCTACCCCCGCCACGAGCGTATAATAAAATTGCTCAATTCCACTAAGTTTGCGCTGCGGCAAATGTTCCATATAAGCTGCCAGCCATTGCTGCACCTTCGGTGAAAGCCACATGGCTAACCCGAGTGAACACAAAATACCCGCCACAGTGAGTATGCCATCCACAATGAGACTAAACAGCGCCCCTACAGATCTTGATGCTCCTCGCCTCCAGCCCTGAATCAACGACAGCAGTACAATGACAATCAAAAACACCGTCACGCCATTCCAATGAAGAATAGGCTCCAGCCAGGATACTTTCATTGTGCTCCTCCTGTCTCTACGGCGACTGTGGCGACTGCGTTACAGCTGAGCCTTTCGCACTTTCGATATATTTCTTGACGGTATCGCCCATACTCCACTCGCCCAGCGACATCCCCTGGAACCATACCTTGACCTTGTCACCATCAAACGGACCTTTCACTTCCAGGTTAGAGCTGGTTACCGAAAACGTACCATCCGCGTTGGATGTGTATTGGGCATCCCGTCCCTCCTTGATCATCATGTTCAAGGCCTCGCTCTGAACCTTGTTAATTGCATCATCCTTTGCCTGAGTAACGACCTTGCCGACCTGTTCAAAGGAAATGCCACTGTAGATAAGCAAGCCTGCAATTACGACGATGACAATCAGCCATTTTATGAGAGTTCTTACAACCTTCAATATGACTAACAATAGGACAAGCCCAATTAATATATACAGCCAATTATCCTGAACAATCTGCCAATTATGTTCCAAAAACTCTGTCCAGACACCCTTATCCATTTCGCTACACTCCCGTTATCAACTACATCATTCAAATCACAAAATTGTCTCTGTAATTATACATGATTACGCAATGTCCTGTCAGCTTAGGTCTTATACATACCTTGTCTTTCAATTCTTGTCCATACAAAGTGGTCTATGTTCGTCCAATCTGGCGTACAACTTAGGAAGGGCCAATACGAAGTAACATGAAAGTTTACATTAGGGAAAGGGGGTCATTCACATGAAAACAGCCCTCTGGCTGTATCTCTTTTTATTCATTGCCTTTTTTGATCTGCATGCACAATATCCTATTTTGACGCCATTTGCCATCTCTCTGGGGGCAGCTCCTACCTTTATCGGTTGGATGATGGGGATTTACTCTCTGACTCACCTGCCTGGCAATTTGATGGCAGGTCCCAAAGTCGACAAACACGGCAGCCGCCGATATATTATGTTGAGCCTAACAGCCGCAGGTATCATTCTTATCATTCAATCGTACATCCACACACCGTGGGAATTACTTTTTCTTCGAGCGATTAGCGGTTTCGTGTTGGCCTTTTTATCCCCAGCCTGTCTGGCCATGTTGGCACAGCTATCCGACCATCCAGTTACGCAGGGCAAATATATGTCGGGACATGGTGTCGTTCACACGCTCGCCTCTGTCCTGTCTCCAGCCGCTGGCGCATTTATCGTAGCCAGTTTCGGCTTTAGTGAGACATTTAGTTCCCTTGGCATCATTCTCGTAGTCACCGGACTTATGGCTTATTTCACCTTGCCCAAAACAGCACCCGCTCCACAGGCCCAGTTATCAGATGGTCATGCGACATCTGCTCCACCATCCGGTGTACAGAAGACGCGTTTACCATTCAATTGGCGTTATCTGCTCCTGCCTTTTGTTTTGGCGTGTGCACAAGGCATTTTATTTTACGAAATTCCATTACGGAATAACGGTTCTGCGTCTATGATGTCCACCGGATTGCTTTTTTCCATTATCAGTTTGGGAGCACTTTGCACGCTCAGTATGCTGTTTCTGAACAAATATTCACCAATGGTGCGACTACTTTGTGGCATTATTTTGATGTCTCTAAGTTTTTATGCACTCGCCACCACGCCCGAAGCTGCGATTGGTATCATACTTTTTATTTTGGGAACAGCCAAAGGCATCATTTTCCCAGCGCTGGCCTCCCTTTTCATACGAATTGGAGGTGCGCGACTGGGCAAAACCTTTGCACTACAGTCTATTGCAACATCTATCGGCTCCTTTGCCGGACCTGTACTGGCAGGTCAGCTACCCGATCACATTTCCCCTTTTTTTATCGCATTTCTGATTCTGATGGCTGGCCTGCTATTCGTTCCAGTTAAGCGCTTATCTCCGACGCCACCACTGTCTGCCTCATGACCTTATCATTCCTAGAAAGTCTGAGGCAGTGGTATGCTAATATGCTACCTTTAAAGCCCAAAATGCCGTTCCAGAGGGCAAATGCACAGTACACTATCCCCCTATCCACATAGACTATTTTGACTGAACATTCACTAATAAAGGGAGGTGCAGCCTGTGAGCCACTGTCATCCTGTAAGCCCTTGCCCTGTTTTTGGAACTTCAACTGGCACCATTCTTGTTCTTTATATTCTGCTCGTCATCATTCTCCGTACTTGCTGGTTTTAATGTCTGAATTGCCCTAACGTGTTGCCCCTTGTACCCATGCCTGCCACTTCTGGCAGGCTGTTTTGTTATTTTTTGCATGAGAACCCTATTTGGAGCTACACTATACACATATTCTTCATTTCCCGGGGAATTTCGAGCATATGCATCAGACAAGGGGTGAGCTTAAATGGCGATAACCGTGATCGTCGAAGGGAAAAATGACCGTAGCAAACTTCGCCGATTACTTGACCCGGAGGTTCACATTTTATGCACCTTCGGCACACTAAACTCTATAAAACTGGAATCCCTCCACAAGCGAGCCAAGCACGACGAAATATATTTATTTATGGACAATGACAGCTCAGGGAAAAAAATAAGGGGTGTGCTTGCAGACTCATTTCCGGATGCCTATCATATGTATACCCGCAAAGGATACGCTGGCGTAGAAGGCACT
This sequence comes from Paenibacillus sp. FSL L8-0158, assembly GCF_038592965.1. Taxonomy (GTDB): domain Bacteria; phylum Bacillota; class Bacilli; order Paenibacillales; family Paenibacillaceae; genus Paenibacillus; species Paenibacillus polymyxa_D. Next base: position 4,734,103 of record NZ_CP151949.1, read on the forward strand.
CCAGACGAATATGTGATCGCTCAATTGGAAAAGGCAGGATTGGAAGAATACATTATATACCCGCCACCTGTTCTTTAGTCTTGAATAACAAAAAAGCTGTCCTCAGGCCGCTTTCATGCCTGTTGGACAGCTATATGGTGCTATAAAATGCCTCTAAAATGACATTAGAATTTATGAACCGTATCGACGATCATCAGCAAGAAGCTGAGTGTCAGATGGTTAATGGAAAAGAAGAATACTTTTTTGGCCCAGGAATCCGTTTCTTCTTCCTTAATCGTAAAACCTTTAAAGGCATAGAATGCCCACAGCACGGACAGTAACACGGACACGATCATAAAAATCATACCGGCATATCCATAAGCATACATAAGGATGGGTACCGGAATCAGCAATACAATATAAGGAATCATCTGGATTTTGGTCCGATGGATACCTTTTACGACTGGCAACAATGGAAATCCTGCTGCGCGGTATTCCTCAACTCTGCGAATAGCAAGTGCCCAGAAGTGAGGCGGCTGCCATAAGAACAGTAGAGCGAATAAAAGCCAAGCGCCCATATCAATACGACCCGAAGCGGCCACATAACCAATTACAGGAGGCATTGCACCAGAAATACCGCCGATGGATGTGCTCCATGTAGACGAACGTTTTAACCAAAGTGTATAAATACCGACGTAGACGAACATACCAAGTAATCCCAGTAATCCTGCCTTTACACCAGAGAAGGAGAATAGAACAGCTAACCCGACAATGCCCAAAATAATAGCGTATGACAACACCGTTGTAGGGGTCAGACGCCCAGTTGGCAGTGAGCGATTACGTGTACGCTCCATTTTCAAATCCAGCTCACGGTCAAAATAGTTGTTAAATACACAAGAAGACGCCATAACTAGCATTGTACCTAAAAGTGTAAGAATTAGCTTTATATAGTCAACGTCCCATTGCGATGCTAACCAAAAACCACCAAAGGCTGCAACCAGATTGGTACGAAGGATGCCTGGCTTGGTAACTGTAATAAAATCTTTCCAAGTGCCCGCTTTACCGGGTGGTTTAGACTTTACAGAATAGGTAGCCGCATCCGAAGAAGTCTTATAACTAATATTATCCATTGTGAGTAACTCCCCCTTAGAGATGTATGAATTCGGGAGTAAGTTGAACTCCGATATAAATTTTATCATATACCTACCCCAAAAAGTTTGACAGAAAACGCACAAAACGTTCACAATTCCGATGGCAAATCGCCCCTGCTGATCGTTTACAGTAAATTTGGGTAGTAATAAGTACAGGAAACAATACAAAAGGAGCGACAGATATGGATACAGCCACACACTTTGTCATGGGAATCGGTTTGGCCGGTCTGGCCTACACTGATCCTGTCGTCGCCGGAGATCCAAAGTTGGCCGCAGTGGTACTGCTCGCTACAGTTGTAGGGTCACAAGCTCCGGATTTTGACACTTTGCTTCGGTTGAAAAATAATGCAGCCTACATTCGCAATCACCGTGGACTGTCGCATTCAATTCCCTTCTGGTTGATATGGATCTTGTCCATAACAGGGCTAATTTGCCTGATCTTCAGAGATGTGCCCCCAGGTCATGTAGCATTATGGGTAACGATTGCCGTCTGCCTGCATGTATTCACAGATTTGTTTAATACGTACGGAACACAGGCATTTCGGCCGTTTACGAACAAGTGGATATCTTGGAATATCATCCATATTTTCGATCCCTTTATTTTTGGCACCCATGTTGCTGCGATTATGCTGTGGGTCACCGGATTGATTTCACCCGCTCCCTTATTTATTACGCTGTACGTTATTATTGGCCTATATTACATTTGGCGAACCTGGAGTCATTTTATAACCAGAAAAGCGGTACGTAATATGGACAACGAGCGTCAAGAGGGCGACAATTATTATATCATTCCCACCGTATCATGGAACCGGTGGCATGTGGTAAAAGCTCATCAGAATGGAAGTTATGACATTGGCGGATTAAATGGCTCGCACTTATTTTGGACGAAACACGCGATTCCATCCACACATCCTGCCGTAGAAGCATCCAAATCCTATCGCGATGTGCAGGCATTTCGCTATTTTTCCTCCTTTGCTGTTGCCGAGGTGGAAGAACTGGAATGGGGCTACATTGTACGATGGGGAGACGTCAGGTATCGACACCGGAGGCAATATCCATTCGTGGCTGTGGTCGCGATGGATAAGCAGTTCGGGCTGATCAACAGTTATATCGGATGGCTCAGTGACGAAAAGATGCAAAAACGCCTTTCCCTGCATACGAATTAAAACTGCTTACAAGCTAACAACCAGCCTTATGAACAAGAGACAGCAAGTTCCCCCTTAATCTGGGAGCTTGCTGTTTTTTTGGTCATTCGCTCCAAAAATCACATCTCATGAAAGCGCCCTCTTGACGAAGCGGACTTGCGTGATTCACAATGGTCATAAGCCATGCATAAAAAAATCCGGAGCATGATCGCTCCGGATTTTCTTCATCACAGTTGCTCATAATACAGCTTCCAAGATGGAGTGTTTATGTGTATTACTGCAAACGGCTGCTGCCCGACAAGGATTGTTCTGCTTGTTGGACCAGCTTTTTCGTAATATATCCCCCAAGAGAACCTGTTTCGCGGGAAACAACATTACCGAAGTAACCGTCCTGAGGGATGGTGATGCCAAGTTCTTGAGCTGCCTCATATTTTAATTGTTGTAAAGCGGCGTTGGCCTGCGGTACTTGCAGGTTGTTTGAACGACGTCTGCTCATATTTGAATCTCCTTTCAGTTCTTTGTGAGTGAGGTTCATTGCAAGCTTGCAAGATTATTATGGCTCGCTTACAACTACTTATTCCTGAAATTCAACATTCGAACACTGGAGGTTTTTACCAATGAGCAAAGGTTTATCCCTATGGTTCGCCGTTTCATCCATTGTCCTGCTGACCGCAGCTGCTATATCCATCAGTTATTCCGCATGGCTTGCCATTCTACTGGGGATATTATCTGTCGGCAATATCGGCTGGGGTTTCGTGGTTAAAGCCCGACAACGCCGCTCCTAAGCCAATTCTATAGAAGGCTTGATCCGTTTTGCTTGCAATATGGCTCTAGCGTAGACGTGGCAGAAAGCCCATGCGCTCTTTGACCGCAGACAGCGTGACTTCAGCAGCTTCTTGAGCACGCTCTGCGGATTGGGCCAAAATACGTCCAATCTCACCGGATTCCCGGATATCGCGATAGCGCTGCTGAATCGGTTCAAGCATAGCTACAACGGTCTCTGCCAGTTCTTTTTTAAATGTCCCGTACATTTGGCCTTCATAACGATCCTGCACTTCTTGGAGCGACAAACCGGAACACTGGCTGTAAATGCTCATTAGATTACTAATTTCAGGTTTATTGGCCGGATCATATCTAACCTCACTGCCAGAATCGGTCGTAGCACGGCTGATTTTTTTGCGTATAACTTTCGGATCGTCCAGCAGCGCAATAAAACTGCCTGCATTCGGATTACTCTTGCTCATTTTTTTGGATGCATCATCCAGGGACATAATTCTCGCCCCTACTTCAGGGATATACGGCTCGGGAATTGTAAAATAATCTCCATAACGATGATTAAAGCGGCCCGCCAAATCCCGTGTCAGCTCCAGATGCTGTTTCTGATCTTCGCCCACCGGGACGAGATCCGCGTTGTAGAGCAAAATGTCAGCTGCCATCAACGACGGATATACGAACAGCCCTGCTCCTACGGAATCCTTGCCAGCAGCCTTGTCCTTAAACTGAGTCATACGTTCCAGCTCGCCCATATTCGTCAGTGTTGTCATCAACCATCCCAGCTCAGCGTGCTGAGGAACATGGGATTGTAAAAAGACGTTGGATTTCTCTGGGTTAATACCCGCTGCAATAAATAATGCCGCTACCGCCTCCGACTGCTCGCGTAATTGAGCTGGTTCCTGCGGTACGGTAATCGCATGAAGATCTGGAACCATAAAGTAACATTGGTGATCCTCTTGCAATTTGACAAAGTTTTTCATTGCGCCGATGTAATTACCCAAAGTAAGTTGTCCGCTAGGCTGAATACCTGAAAGTACGGTTTTCATATTCTTCCTCCTCCGATTATTTCAATATTTTAGAACGCAAAAAGGCCCCGCATCCTCAAGGGACGCGAGACCGTGGTACCACCCTTATTCATTGCCGTCAGCCTTTACTTGTCGGAGCTATGCTCCGTGGCTGATTGCAATCTTAAAGCTCCGTTAACGGGGAGCAATCGGCCGTCATACTGAGGAACGTAAAATCCTGTTCTGTGCGGCACTCCAAGGTCCATTCAGCAGTGCAGGCTCACCGGTTCCCATCCACCACCGGCTTTCTGAAGAGCTTGTGCAAAAGCTTACTTGTCCTCATCATCGCGTTATCCATGTCATTACTTTCTAAACTACATTAATGATAATTCCGCATAATGTTATTGTCAAATGACGATTGTGCCCTACGATCAAAAATCTGTTATCATAATGACACGAAGCTTCAACCGATTATAGTGGACAAAGGAGCATGGATATGAAACAAGTGACCAAAGAACACTGGAACGGTTACGACACGTATGTTTTACATAGTGGTGAACTGGAAGTTACGATGATCCCTCGCCTCGGGAATAATATTATCTCAGTGCGTGATCTGAAGCTCGACCGGGATATCGTACGTCGGCCCGGTGAGGAAGAATTGGCTTTTTATTTACAAAAGCCTTATCATTTTGGCTTGCCCATTTTGATTCCTCCAGGCCGAATTCGCAAAGGACAATTTGAGTTTGACGGTGTTCCTTACCAGTTCGACCGAAATACAGCCAATGACAATCATATACACGGTCTGCATCGTAATCAATCCTGGCGCTGCAGTGATATTGAAGAGGATGAAGAAGGTTGCAGTGTCACTACCGAGCTTTTGACAGAAAGTGATCCGCACTGGATGGAACAATTCCCCATTCCCTTGCGTCTGGAGATGACGTATCGTTTGCAGGGTGCTGTATTAAGTCAAACACTGCGCGTAACGAATTTGGGTGAAAAAGCAGCCCCATTTGGCTTGGGGTATCACACCTGGTTTATGGTGGACGGAGAACCTGAGCGCTGGCGCCTAAAGCTACCTGTAAACGGCGTATATGAACAGGATGCTGAACAGCTACCTACAGGTAGCATTACTTCGTTGGATGACTTGGAGCAGCTCTCTTCGGGTCTTTCTCTGAAAGGAACGAATCTAGATACGTTGCTGCGAGCAACGGAAGGCCCTGCTGAAGCTCTTTTGGCTCGTGACGACGGTTATCAAATCCGCTACACAGCAGATGAGCAATACTTTAAGTATTGGGTGTTATACACCAAAGGTGAATGCGATCAGTATCTTTGCATTGAGCCTTATACATGGCTGTCAGATGCTCCTAATTTACCTGATCCTGTTGGAGGAGGCGGGCTGATCCGTCTGGAGCCTCAGCAATCCATCGACCTCAAAACTCAGATTCAAATCATATATCCGTAATTTCCCTCTAGTCACTTTCCTTCCTTCGGCGCATATTTTCATAACTCTGTCGCATACTAACCTCATCACAGCCGAAGGAGGTGACTACACATGAATGAAGCTAATCAAGGCAGAAGTCGTCGCAGTAACAACCTTGTTGTTCCTCAAGCCAACAACGCACTGCAACAATTGAAATATGAAGCTGCACAAGAGCTGGGCATCACCATTCCGGCAGATGGTTACTACGGTGACATGCCATCCCGTGAAGCTGGTTCTCTGGGAGGCTATATCACTAAACGCTTGGTACAGCTGGCCGAACAGCAATTATCAGGACGTTCAGGTCAATAAGCGTCATTATTCCACATGAGCATTCCGTTCATCGTAATTTACCAAAATGCGTTATACGGGCATATAACAAAGGCGGTCTTCCCATGGAAGGCCGCCTTTTCTCTTTTTTAAATTAGGATTTTACAAATTCGATTCCAGTCGCTCCGAAGTGCAAGATATAGACGAACTAAACCATTTCGATCCTATATCTTGTTCATTGGAAGTCGCTTATGGGATTTTTGCAAAATCCTCATATTGATGATTATTCCGAATTAGCCGCTCGGTATGTAGGCTTGTTGTAGCGGATCATGAGATTCGCCATGTTGTAGTTGGACTCCAGTGTTGCATCTACCAAAATCGTTCCTTGTCTGATGGCAAAATCGAAAGCAATCTCACCATGAGTCCAGCTACGCTTATGATTTAGCGTTTCTAGGGCCATACGCCGAAAATCCTCCCGATGCTTTGCTGATAACCCCGGTTCTACTGCTGCAAACGTGCCACCTTTACCTGCAAGCGGATTATGGCGAATCCCAAACTTCCCAACTACATTGTTACGTATTTGTACAAATACGATGCCTGACGACAAACCCGCCAGTTCATTATCCAGTTCTTTTAAAACGATATCCATCTGCCTTGCCAACGACAATTGACCTACTTCATCCATTACAAAAACCCTCCTATGTACCTTATCCAAAAATAATTAATAGGTCTTACGGCTCAATTATATGCGAAGATTTTTAACCTTACAATCAAAACCAACACAATTGGGTATTTATAACTATTTTCTAAGTATATCCATCATTTTAAATTTCGCCAACAGGTAATGTTAATTACACTTCGACATTTTGCGACTTTGTTCATCATCTTCTGCAAAAATTACAAAAAAGGCCTCCCTTATAGGAGACCTTTCAAAAGTGTAAATCCGTTATTTTGTCATTTGTAAAAATTGCTCAATATCCTGAACCGTAACTTGCGCAGCATTACGCCAGAAGTCAGCCTGTGTTAAATCGGTACCTAAGTGCTTGGAAGCCAATTCTTCGACTGTCATGCGACCTGTATCACGCAGCAAGGCATCATATTGGTCGGCGAAGCCGTCAGGGTTTTCCTTCGCAAAAGCGTAAATTCCTGCACTGAACATATACCCGAATGTGTACGGGAAGTTGTAGAAAGGAGTGTCCGTAATATAGAAATGCAGCTTGGATGCCCAAAAATGAGGATGAGCCTCATCCAGGATACCACTAAACGCTTCACGCTGCGCTTGTTCCATCAACTCGCTTAATTGTTGTGCTCCTACGACTCCTTTTTTCCGCAACTCGTAAAAACGGGTTTCAAACAGGAAACGGGCATGAATGTTCATAAAGAAGGCTACACCACGCTGAATCTTATCCTCCAGCAAAGCTACCTTCTCCTGACCCTCGGCAGCTTCCAGCAAAGCATCTGATACAATAAGTTCTGCCAGCGTCGATGCCGTCTCAGCTACGTTCATGGCATAATTTTGATTCAATGGGTGCAATTCATTCATCACATGCTGGTGATAACCGTGTCCGAGCTCATGGGCCAGTGTCGAAACGTTGGATGGTGATCCGGCATAGGTCATAAAAATACGGGTCTCTTTGCTCAGACGCAGAGACGTACAGAAACCACCCGGACGTTTGCCAGGACGATCCTCTGCTTCAATCCAACTTTTCTCAAAAGCCATTTGGGCAAAGTCAGCCATTCTCGAGCTAAACTTACCAAATTGCTCAACAATCGTTACAGCAGCATCGTCGTAAGGGATTTTAGAGGTTGATGTTCCCAGCGGAGCTTCAACGTCATGCCAGGACAGCTTCTCTAAGCCCAGCAGCTTTGCTTTTCGCTCCAAGTATTTGACTACAATAGGCTTCGTTTCATTAATAACCTGCCACATCGTATCCAGCGTTTGTGCGGACATACGGCTGATTTCCAGCGGTTCCTTAAGCACATCTGTCCAGCCTCGTTTTTCATATAGCTTCAGACGGAAGCCTGCCAAATGATTCAATGTATCCGCGCAATAGTCCTCTACCTGAGTCCATGCCTCTTCCCAACGTGCAAACACGTCTTTACGTACGCTGCGATCTGCTTCATCCAGCTTATTAGCTGCCTGACCTACAGACAGGTTTACGATCTCGCCATTTTCTGGTACAGGGATCGTCATATTTTTGACAATGGTATCATAGAAGTCGCCCCATCCATGATAGCCATCCACTGCTAGATCTAATGCAAGGCTTTCCAGCTCAGGAGCCATTTTTTCACGTGCTTCGTTCCGATATTCGTTCAGGACAAAAGAAATCGGCTGGATAGCTTCGCGCTCCATCCATTTCTGCCAAATGTCTTCACTGGTTTGTGCCAGCAAGTTCTGGAAAGATACTAAAGCACTTTTCCCTTGGGCATACAGCGTGTTGACACGCGCCCCCAGTTGAACAGCCAGCTTGTCGTGCTGGTTTTGAGCAGTTAGACAAGAGACAAAGGAACCCGCCTGCGACGCGCCATTAAACAGCTCCTGAATGCTATTCAATACACTATCCAGACGCTCGGTATCCAATACCGTTTGTGGTACTTTAGCTGCTTTAAGCTGGGACTGCAGCTGTTGGACCTTGCTTTCCAATTCTTCCAAAAATGCATGGAATGAGGCAGAGGAAGACCCTCCGCTAAAAATAGATTCCAGATCCCATGTTTGCTTTAACGGTGTTTTCATAATAGTTCCACCTTTCTTTTTTGGCGAATTCATGTGGTTTCATATACAATAAAGCTACATCGTGATAGTAAATCACTACAATTGGGAGGAAAACAGAATGAGACCCTTACAAATTTCGCCGGAAACAGCTGTGAAATTATCCGAAAAGCTCGGTATTCCGCTGGAACACCTTATGCATACACCCCAGCACATTTTGATGCAAAAGCTGGCCGAACTGGCTAAAGAAGAAACCGCTGACCCGAACGGCGGAGAATCGGACAAATCATGATCCCTTTTCATAAAACCTGGCCTTATGACATCGTCATGGGAGACGTTTATGTACAGTCTTGTCCGTTTTGCGACCATGATAATGTATTGCTGCCCCTGAAGCCTAAAGAACTTAAGCTCATACACGAAGGTATGAAAAAGCTGCTTGTGTTTCCATGTTGCCATAACAAGATTACTTTAGTGGATTGTGATGACGATTATTTGCTGTCAGATACCACATTGCGTCATCATTAATTCATGAGTTGTAAGATAAGATAACCCGTTTTACAAACAAGGTGTGAACCATGAGCCTAAATCGGCCATAGTACACACCTTTATTTCTTCAGGAGGAGCTTGCGTCTTGCATTTCCTCTGGCAGTTGGAAATTTTTAGCCATCATTTGTTCTCGCAGTACAGACCACTGTTCGCGGGAAGCCCGGATCATGGCTGCATCCATAATCTTTTTGTCATTAATGACACGCGAAAACCAGCGTACCGCTTCGTTAAAGTTGCCTGTACGTCGATGCAATTCACCAATCAGATACAGCAGTTTGGCATTATTCGCCCCGACACCCTCCAGCTCATAAACCCGAACGTAAGAATCCAGACTAAATTTGAGAAAGCGAAGCTCCTGCTCCTCATTTCCCTGGTATCTATACATCCATGCGATATGCTGTAATAGACTGGCTACTACGCGTTCCTTTTCTCCGATGACCTGGGCACAGAGTAAACCCAGTTTATACGTTTCTAATGCCTCTTCCCAGCTACGATGCCCGCCATATTCGCGAGACTGCCAGCGATTACCGATTTTATCCTTGAATATCTTGGTTTGTTGATCGCTTAACTGAACGGTAGAGTGCTCTGTCGAGGTAAATCCACAATGAGGACAGACCCTTACAACGTAAAAATCCGGATTTTCATTCTTATAATAAGCACAAAAATCTGAATCCGTACGAATGGCCTTCTTTAGGCTTGGTCTGACACGGGATGTCTGAAATTCTTCTTCGCAATGTGAGCAAGTGATTTTGATCTGATATAACGGTTCAAGTTCCAATGTTTTTACAACCCTCTCCAAAATTCGGCAATCCCCGAAAGCTACGGGGTATTTACAAAATGATGCGCAGGACCAGACAAACGGTTAAGTATAATTGAACGAAGCGGCTCCTCAATGCCCGTATCCGTTAACGCACCTGCCATACAAGACAACCATGCCTCTGCTCGCTCCTCCGTTACGGGAAACTTCATATGTCTCGCACGTAACATCGGATGACCATATGCATCAGAAAAAAGGGACGGTCCTCCAAAAAACTGGCTCAGGAACATAAACTGCTTTTCCTTAACCGGTTCCATGTCTTTAGGAAACAGGGGACTTAACAACGGATCTTTATAAACTCTCGGGTAGAAGGCCTCAATAATAGCACGAATACCTTCCGCGCCCCCAAGGTTGTCATAAATGCTCAGGCTAGGGTTCACTTTTCCTCCAACTTTCTGTGCTATGGTAATAAATATACACCCGTATTATAACAAAAAACAAAAAATGACGCTAAAAATAAGCGTCATTTTATCAATTTAACATATGAAGAGGATGTGCTTCGTTGCACACAGCTTCGTCATTCTATAAATACAACTAATAACTCCGCCAATCCTCTTCACCGGGATGGACGAGAGAGGCACGAATAACATACACAAAAGCACATACGAACAGACCGGCAACGATACTCATCCTGATCACTCCATCCTTAAGGTTATGGATCGTTGTTCTCCTATTTTAACATACTATTTACAAAAATACAGCAACAAATGTAACCGTTTTCTTTGATTTTTTGTACTCTTTGTCCATCCCCGACATAGGTATAATAGTACAACTCCAAAGGAGGGGCCTCTATGTCGCTATACCGTCGTTACTCGCTTCCTCTGCTCATCCTTTCACTGCTATTCCTATTTATGCTTATGGCTGTATACCCGCAATCTTCTCTGAATGCCGGGCTTCGGGGGCTTGCCATCTGGTGGGACGTGCTGTTTCCGTCTTTATTTCCGTTTTTCGTTATTTCCGAGCTTCTCCTCGGTTTCGGAATTGTTCATTTCATAGGTGCGCTGTTGGATCCGCTGATGCAGCCTCTATTCCGTGTACCTGGCTGTGGAGGTTTTGTCGCTGCGGTCAGCTGTGCATCCGGTTACCCGATTGGAGCTAAACTAACAGCCAAGCTGTGGGAGCAAAAATGGATCACACGCATTGAAGGAGAGCGTTTGGTCGCATTTACGACTTCCTCTGATCCGATATTTCTGATCGGTGCGGTTTCCGTTGGCTTCTTCCATCAACCAGAAATTGCACTCGTACTGGGCGCGGCCCATTATGGTGGTGTGCTCATCATCGGGCTGCTTATGCGCTTCCACGGTTCCCGTTCAGGGGAAACAGATACTCGCAGCGACCGCCCTCAACCTACGCAAAAAGCCTGGTCGAAGTCCACGAATACAAAAGCTGCAGGTCGCAATGGACAGCCTGGCCCCCTACGCCAAGCATTATATGCCATGCATACAGCTCGTTTGGAAGATGGTCGTCCATTGGGTGAGTTACTCCGTCAGGCGATTACTTCCTCCCTACGCCTTATTATTGTCGTAGGGGGGCTAGTTGTATTCTTCTGCGTCATTTTAGAAGCTTTGACGAACTCCGGTTTAATGAGCGGGCTTCATCTGCTTACGGCAAATCTCTTGAATACATGTGGTCTTCCTCCTACGTTAACGGAGTCCATCGTGGGTGGTATTTTCGAAGTCACTTTAGGAGTGCAAGCCGCAGGTAAAGCCACGGCAGCGGCGTTACCATTCAAGGTAGCGGCAGCCGCTTTTGTTCTCTCCTGGGGCGGGCTGTCGGTTCATGCGCAGGTTGCAAGTATTTTAAATATGACAAATATCCGTTATATGCCATTTTTGCTGGCCCGGGCTGCGCACGGCATCATCTCGGCACTGCTCGCTCTTGTGTTATGGCGGCCTCTAATGGGCCAAGGAAGCTCTCCAGTCTTTTCTCCAATATACGACATCGTATGGTCCCCTGGCTTCTCGTCCGCCATGCTGTTGCAAAGTCTGCTGTTTCTTGCCTTTATACTGGCTGGAATGCTTAGTCTCTCATGGTTGAGTGTGGGTACAAGTCGCTTATACGTACGTTTGAGAAGAACACACAGGCAATGAACGATTGTGTTCTTGCTCATAATTGATTATGATCGATATATACCCATGACAAAGGAGCTTTTCATCTTGAGATATTATGTTCTGGATCGCGGGGATCAGCACTCCATGGACTTGAGTCAGCAATTTCACCGTCTTGCCCAAGAAAAGAATTTCAAGCTGGATGCCGAATCGCCGGAAATCGTCGTGTCTATTGGAGGCGATGGTACGATGCTTCATGCGTTTCATACCTTCATCGACCGTATTCCGGATATTGCCTTTGTTGGTGTACATACCGGTCATCTGGGCTTTTACGCCGATTGGCGTGCGGACGAGCTGGAGGAGCTAATCCACCTGATGAGCCAAAGCGGATCTGAGGGACCGCTTAACCCGAGAATCGTTAAGTATCCACTGATTGAGTTGGAAATTCACAAGAAGTCAGGCAATGCTTCTTTTATTGCCTTGAATGAGTTTACGTTAAAAGGGGTGGATGGCACTGTCGTTGCCCAAGTAGATATTAACGATATCACCTTTGAAATGTTTCGCGGTGACGGTATATGTGTTTCTACTCCCTCAGGGACGACCGCCTATAATAAAGCACTTGGCGGAGCTATGGTTCACCCCACCATTGAAGCATTGCAATTGACTGAGATCGCTTCCATCAATAACCGCGTGTATCGGACACTGGGATCGCCATTGCTACTGCCCAAACATCATCATTGTGATATTTTTTCACGGAAAGATCAGCGTCTTTTATTGACAGTAGATCACCTGAACTTTCCTGTGGATGACTTAATCTCTGTTCGATGTCAGGTCGCAAGTCAGAAGATCAGCTTCGCTCGTTACCGTCCTTTCCCATTTTGGGATCGAGTACGCAACGCTTTTCTTAATTAGAACCTATAAAAGAGCCGACTCTGGCTCTTTTTTTACAAACAAAACGGTTCCTGAAAAAATTCAGGAACCGTTTTGTTGTGGAGATGTAAATGTTTTATTCTTTTTACTACCCTCAGTTTTTTCGGCTTTAGCAGCTGAATGGGTCTGACGCTGGCCCTCAGGTTCACGTGAGACACGAACTTGCCGTCCCTCCCGATTTTCCTTTGGTTGACGCTCATAGCGTGGTCCACGCGATTCCTTTTTATCGAAACTCCCTTGCTGATTGCGCTGTCTACGCGGTTCTCGGGTTTGCTGCCCTTCACCCGGATTGCGTCCATCCTTTGCTTCACGTGGTTCTCTTGGCTGGCGAGAATCACGTGCTTCACGTGGCTCACGCTGCCGATTTCCTTCACGTCCTTCTCTGGATGAACGACTTTCGCGAGCTTCACGCGGCTGTCGCTCACGTACTTCCTGGGCATCCTTCGGTTCCCGACGTTGCAACTCGCGTGGTTCTCGGGATTCTCGAGGCTGCTGCACTCGCGATTCCTCCGTAGCTGTGGAATCCTGCTGTGGTTGCGGCCACTCCTGTTCTCCCGCTGTATGTTGCAATACTTCTTGCTGCTCTTCGGTTTCTAACGTTCCCGCTTGTTCCCTTTGAGCATCTACCAACTGCTGAATATCTGGAGCAACGATTTCATCATTGACGCCGTTTTTATTAACCACTTCACGGCTTTTTTGCAGCACAAAATAGGCACAGCCAAAATTGCAGTATTCATTAATGTAATCGTCCAGTACCACTATAGATGTATCCTTATTTGCTTTGGGATGGCCGTCTCGATAAAAGCCCTTCAGACGCAGCTGATTGTAACCCCAATCACCAATAATGTAATCATAGCGATCCAGCACTTCACTATACCGATCACGAAACGCTTCGGGATTCCATCCGTTCTTGTGATCCTGCAACAATTCATAGTTTTTACCACCGATTTGAAACAAGCTATTCTGACCGCCTTTCCCGGATCAAGCCTGCGAAAGGGCGCTTTCTTCCTTATGCTGAGCGGCTGACTTCACCTGCTCATGCGCTTGGTAGGAGCTGCGGACCAACGGTCCAGATTCAACGTGGCTGAATCCCCGCTGTAATCCCTCTTCCTTTAACTTCGCAAAATCTTCCGGTGGATAATATTTTTGCACATATAAATGTTTCTCGGACGGCTGCAAATATTGACCAATTGTCAGAATGTCACAATCGACTTTACGCAGATCATCCATGGCTTGTAAGATCTCGTCCCACTCTTCCCCGACACCTAGCATGATGCTTGATTTCGTTGGAATAGCCGGATTTAATTGCTTCGCACGTTGAAGCAGCTCCAGAGAGCGACGGTATTTCGCTTTAGCCCGAACCTTGTCGGACATGCGCTCCACCGTTTCAATATTATGATTTAGAATATCTGGTTTGGCATCCATGACGATTCGCAGTGATTCAATATCGCCCATAAAATCGGGAATCAATACTTCTACACTGCACAAAGGTAACCGGCCGCGAATCGCACGAACCGTTTCTGCAAATATAGTAGCGCCCCCATCTTTTAAATCGTCGCGAGCCACACTGGTTACGACACAGTGCTTCAAATTCATGTTCCCCGCCGCTTCCGCGACGCGATCAGGCTCCTGCAAGTCCAGTTCCGTAGGCAATCCCGTATTTACTGCGCAAAAACGACACGCACGCGTACAAATATCACCCAAAATCATAAATGTAGCTGTCCTATTGGCCCAGCATTCATATATATTAGGGCATCGTGCCTCCTCACATACGGTATGTAATGTCTTGGAACGCATCATGCTCTTGATTTCTTGATAGTTATCGCCTGTCGTAAGTTTAATACGAATCCAGTCGGGCTTAGCTTCCTTCTCTTTTCTAGACAATGGCATAGACCTTCTTTCTGATAAGCTTAAGCTGTCATTGTCATACATTATAACATGAAAGCCATGGAAAAACCTCCATTCATTGTTCCCTTTTTGATATGACATTGATGCCGAAAAAAGTAAACTTTTTATATGGATAAAAGCGGCGGATATGGCTCAATCTAAACAAAAGCGCCCTATTCACGCTATTGAATATGGGTCTAGAATTTACCGGGCGGTTAAGCCCTTCTATAGGAGGTCGGTTCACGTGCCTTACCCTACGCGGACAGCCCGCGCTGTTCGTCTGTTATCGCTGCTGTTATGCGCTACTACACTGACAACGGCCTGTCCGCTTCCTGCCCATGCCCTTGCCAATCACTTACAGTCCTCGTCCGCCAGAAGCAGCCTGACCGCAAATGTAGATGCTTCACATGCTCAGTCTTCGTCGTATACGTCCAGGCTGGCTTTATATCAATCCATCGAAGCCCTGACTGGAGTTCCTTGGTACCGGCTGGCCGCCATCGACCAGTATGAACGCACACTTACGGTGGCCCATCCCAAAGATCGCAAGCATGCAGAACGGATCATAGGTATTTTCGTTACGGGACCGATCTGGTCCGGCTTGATGAACCCTGATTCGGAGGATCAAAATCCGCGTTCCATAGAACTATTTTCCGGGCTGGGACAAGACGGTTCGGGTGATGGAATTGCTGACCGCAATAATGACAAGGATCTGCTGTTCAGCATCGCATCTTATCTCGGAAAGTATGGAAACAACGAGGATGAATTTGGTATTGCCGTTTGGGAATATTACCATAACAGCCGCGCAGTTCAAAGAGTTCAGCAGTTTGCCAAGCTGTATCGGACGTATGGCAAGCTGGATCTGGTCAGCCAAGCTTTCCCCCTTCCCTTAGGCAGCATTTATAGCTACCGCAGCACATGGGGAAGCCGTCGCAGCTGGGGCGGCTACCGTATACATGAAGGAACTGATCTGTTTGCTGGCTACGGAGTTCCAGTTCGCAGTACCTGCTACGGTGTAGTTGAAATGAAGGGCTGGAATCCCTTTGGAGGATGGCGCATCGGAATCCGAGATCTTAACAATCGCTATCACTACTATGCGCACCTTTCCGGCTTTGACAAAACCGTCCACAATGGAGACGTCGTTACACCTGGCCAGACGGTTGGCTGGGTCGGAAGCTCGGGCTATGGAAAACCCGGTACCCAAGGCAAGTTTCCACCGCATCTGCACTATGGTATATATCGGGACAATGGCTGGGCAGATTGGTCCTTTGACCCATATCCGTTATTAAGACAGTGGGAGCAGTCCGAACGCAAAGCGCTCAAAAAAGGAAAGACAAAAGGGACCTCCTCATAGGGTCCCTTTTATTTTTCCTGAGCAGCTCACGTCACTCCACTCTGCTCTATGGCGTTGGGGGCTGACTAGAGGAGTTTGGGTTTTCCTGTACCTCTGGAACACTTACTATGCTGGAATCTATAGCGCCGTTACTCTCTATGGAATGGGGAGGCAACGCCAACTGCGGAGCAGCTTCACCATTTTTACCTACTGGTTTTCCCTGATTGTCATAGTAGTACATCGGAACGTTGCCCACCACCAGCAAATAAGAAACGGGGATTTCTGTCTCCACAATCTGAGGTTGCATCTCAAACGGTATAACCACGGACACTTCCGTCGTAATCCGAATGTACACTTCCACCAAGATCATGTTTATGCCCGCATCCTGTTGACGCGTATTTAAATCCACCTTGATCGCTCCATGCGGCTCCACCTTTAGAGGAATCTTGGGGCCATAAGCTGCCAACAACGGACTGCCCAATGCCTGACCAATCGGAACGCTCTCATCAAAATGGCTCATGCTGTCCATCGTTGCCTTGACTGCTTTGAGCGTGTCTGACGTAATTCTCATATGCTCTGCATAATTCAGAACAAAGCCGGAGGTTCTCCCTTGTGCATCCGTTCTCCATTCGATCAAATTATCAGCCGTCTTCCCCTGCTCTACCTGTGCTGTAATTGCTGAATTAATAGCCTCCGTCGCCATTTGTTTGACCCGCACTTTTGCCAGATGCATCATGGGCGGCTTCAAATGCTGCTCCACATAAGCGGCCACCTGTATGATTCCTACCAGCAGCGCCAGTACCACAATGAGCCACATCCTGCGTCTGCCGCGTCGCCTTTTGTTGGGTCTGCTGTGCCATTGCGGTTTTCTATTCATTCTGATCCCCCCGCAGCGTTGAACTTACCCTACAAGGATATGCAAGGAAGGGACGAAAAAGAAGCCGCCCGTCCGGCAGCTTCTCTAGATGGAATACATATACAATTGCAAATTTCAGGTGCACTCATTATTTAAAAATGTGGTCAATCTTTTCGATATCAGCCTGACTCAATTGGACATTTAGCGTCTTCAAATTCGCCAGCACCTGCTCCGGCCCCTTCGCTCCTGGAATGAGGGCATCAATTGAATCGCGGGTCAAATACCATGCGAGCACAACATGAGCAACCTCTGCATTCAACGCGTTAGCAATCTCCCGTACCTGCTCTACTTTGTCCAAATTACGAGCAAATGTATCTCCCTGAAACAGTGGATTATTCGCTCTAATGTCCGTGAAGGTCATGTCTTTCGTATACTTACCACCCAGCAATCCTGAAGCTAGCGGGAAATAAGGCACAAACGAAATGCCATTTTCCTTGGTATAAGGCAGCAGATCCTTCTCAGCTTCCCGTTGAAACAAATTATATTGGGATTGGAGCACATCTACATAACCGTCGCTATTCGCATCCTTAAGTTGTTCAATGGAGAAGTTAGATACGCCAATAGCCTTGATTTTGCCTTCATCCTTAAGCTTCTTCAGTTCTCCGACTGCTTCTGCCTTCGGCGTAGCTTCATCGGGGAAATGGATATAGAACAGATCGATATAATCGGTCTGCAGTCTTTTCAGACTGGATTCGACGGATTCACGTAAAAAAGCAGGCGAGTTGTCAAAAACAACCTCTCCGTTCACAAATTTGTGTGCACCCTTCGTGGCAATAACAGCTTTATCACGCTGACCACGCTCTTTCAATACCTCACCAATTAATCGTTCCGAGTGCTCAGGTCCATAAATAAAAGCCGTATCCAGAAAGTTGATGCCGTTGTCCAAAGCTGTGCGAACAACTTCTTTGCCCGTTTCATTGTTCAAATCGGAAAAGAGGTTATGTCCTCCCACCTTATTTGCACCCAAACCAATTGGTTTTACATATAAATCTGTTTTACCAAGACGCACTTGCTCTGCCAATTCACGTCATCTCCTTTTCGAAAGTTACTTCCATTTTATTATTAGATTCCAAAAAAAGCAAAGTGCGTACCTGGCTGCTGAGCCCGATCCTATTTTCTTTTTCGCTTCATACCGCGAATGGTCGTTTTCGTTGCCTGATCCACCCGATATGATTCCGTGATTTTTTGCAGTGCTTTGTTGAAGGTAAAATCATCCAATGTATTATGACTTAAATACGCCATGGTTACCTCAGGCAGCTTGATATAACAGATCGATATCGCCCATGCTACGGCCATTTGTACATAATAATCCTCACGATAGGTCTGATCTAGCAGAGTAAGCACCTGGTTCATATACTGTTCCTCAATATAAAAATTCAGAAGCATAACTACACCAAACCGAATTTCATATTCTTTCTTGGAGAGCAAGTAGGGTTGAATAAACTCCCACACCCGTTCTTTATGATGTTTGGTGATTTTCAATCCGGCACAGAAACTATCACATACGGACCAATTATCAATTTTAGGAACAAACTTGGCGGTATAACTCAAAACTTCCTCTATATCCGTTTTTACAGAACCAATCACCATGCCTTGCAGCATGACTTCTTCGAAGTGCTCACTTTCAGCAGTCTCCAGATAGAGACGCCAATCCCCTTTGGCGATATTTTGAGCTAGCTTACGCAGCACTGGCAGACGTACACCCAGCACATTATTAATCGTCGGAAGCAATGCAGCCGTGAATTTCTGAAAATCCGCATCCACATATGACAGTATCTGTTCTCTGATTGTTTTCTCCATCGTTTCCACTCCCTGATTTTTAACGAAATGAAATACTCCACAAATAAATGGAGGCCACCGAACCATAAGGCGAATAGACTTGGCGGTACTCCTCGAATTGCTGCTTGGTCAATGTATCCAGATGGTACAACTTCATCATTCCCCGTCGAATAGCCATATCACCCCAACTGACGACATCTGGACGCTCCATGCAATTAATCAGCATCATTTCAGCCGTCCAAGGTCCTATTCCTTGCAGCGAGGACAATTTCTCGATCACCTGTGCATCGGAAAGCTCATATAATTCCTGTAAATCCAACAGGCCCTGCTCGATCGTCTGGGCTATATTAAGGATACATGTGGCCTTTTTCATGGTGATGCCACAGCTTTGAATATCTAAAGCCGTCTGAACAACTATATTTTGTGGAGTGATCACGCCTAACTTCTCCTGCATCCTTGCCCATATGGTCTGAACCGCCTTGGCCGATATAAGCTGTCCCACAATTGCATGAACGAGTGCCGCAAACAGGTCGGGAATGATCACCCGTTCTACCTTGCCCATTTGCGTCATCGCTGCACCAAGTACGGTGTCTACGTTTTTTAGATAATTGATTTCCTTGTCCCCATAATCAAAGTTTTTGGTCATTACGGTTTGCATTCGTTCTCCCGCTGCCCCCTTATATGGTTCACTCTTGGTTCAATGGCATAGACTTCTGTTCCATCAAGGTTCGAATCCTTCTTTGCTCACGTAGAGCTGTTCTTTCGGGAAAACATGGAGAAAACGTTCATAAACCGTCTTATAGGCAGCAGGATGATACCATTCTTCCAGCCCCAATGACTCGTACAGCGCACCTATTTTTAAGCTACGCGTTCGTCTCCCCCCACTGCCATCTCCCATAAAATAATCATCAATACAGACACGGTTGACCAGAGGCAAAAGCTTGTCTGCAAAATGTTCACTGCTTGGAAGCATCGGAGCAATCGTAGCTTGCGTCGGTACACCTACCTCTTTTAACAGTTGCAGCGTTTGGAGACGAGCCTGGATGGGAGGAGCTTCCGGGGTAAAATGTTTGCGTATATCTTCTCGATCTGTTTCTACAGTCATACTCACACGAACACGATCCCCCAATCGGAGCAGTAAATCGGTATCCCGCCGTACCAGTGGACTGCGCGTCTGTAAAAAGAGAAAATCCGGTGGATCTTCCACCATCACCTCCAGCAGAGACCGGGTCACCTCTTCCTTGTACTCGGCAGGCTGATAAGGATCTGTGCTTGATGACATAAAAATCGTGACTTTACCTTTCGATTTGGCTCTGCGAAGCTCCTTGCGAAGAATATCTGCCGCCTGCTTTTTAATATCAACCCATGTCCCCCAAGCTTCCTTACGAAACGTGGAGACTGGCAATTGACGTACATAGCAATACGAGCAGCCAAAGGTACAGCCAGTATACGGGTTCAACGAGTGTGTATAACCTGACAAGAAACCTGTCCCTTTATTCAGAAGGGTCTTGGGGGATTTGTAATACTCATTTTTCATACTGAACCGATGCCACTTGTGCCTTTTCGAGTTGCAAAAGCTTCACCTTCATGTCCAAACCACCACGATATCCGGTCATAGTTCCATTTTTACCAATGACCCGATGACAAGGGACGGTGACCAAAATCGGATTAGCACCGATGGCAGCCCCCACTGCACGAACAGAGGCTGGCTTTTGAATAGCGTTGGCAATGTCTGAATAGGATAGAGTTTCCCCATACGGAATATCACACAACGCATTCCAAACCGCCAGCTGGAACGCAGTCCCATGAAAGTCAAAGGACAATGTAAATTGGGTGCGCTCCCCTTGGAAATATTCAATCAACTCCTTGGCATAAGGCTGTAAAACAGCATCCTCTTCAACTAAAGGACTGCCGGGAAATCGACTTCCCGCCCAAGAAAACAATTCCTCTACAGGATGATCGGGAGAGACTACATAACATAATCCTTCCGATGTAGCTGCGATATATAAATTCCAATCCTCATGTGTCAATAATGACCAATAGATCGTTTTATTTATTTGATGTGCCATGTCGTGTACCTCCATTTTGTGTTGCTTTTGATTTGAGTTGGCGATATTGCAATGGGGTGTAGCCTGTGTTCTTTTTAAATAACGTAATAAAGTAAGGTGCATTGGACAGACCTACGTTCTCCCCCACTTCTGCAACAGATATATCTGAGCAAATGAGCAGCTTCTTCGCTTGTTCCAACCTGGTCTGCTGTATATATTCCATCGGGGTTAGATGCATGACCCGCTTAAAGGTACGATGTAAATGATACGGACTTCCATGACTTATCTCAGCTAGGATGTGCAATGTTAAGTCCTTCATATAGTTAGAATTCACGTATTCTGTAACCAGTGCGATCCATTCATGATCAGGCAATCGTTGTCCTGTCGGTTTACATCTTTTGCATGGACGGAAATGCTCAGCCAATGCCTGCTCTGCTGTTTTAAATATACGGATGTTCTCTCTTTTGGGAGGTCGGGATTTGCAGGAGGGGCGACAAAATATTCCCGTTGTCTTCACAGCGTACAAAAATACACCGTCATAAGACTTGTCGTTTTCTACAATAGCTCTCCACTTGTCGTCTGCTATGGATAAATCGGATATTTTCATACAAATCACCCCTCTAATACAAATGTGGCCTCCCACATATCTATGGCAGGATTATTCAAAATCCTTCTGTCTAAATTATAGACTATATAGTGAACATATGTACCCTTCTTGGAATGTAAAGGCAAGATAACGAAAAAAAGATGACTCCCCGCGGAGCCACCTTTGATCTTACTTATCTATCTTATTAGGCCTGAAGCTTGCTCGGTTTGGCAGTGATCGTCAACTCATCTGCAGGAGACTGATATTCCTTTGACCAATACTCGGCGTTTGAAATGCCTGCCTTCTTTGGGTCAAATACCGGGTCCAACCCTTGCCTCCGCTGCTGTTCGTAATCCTTAAGCACAAGAAGAGCAGGCTTGGCCAACAGAATCATAGCAATCAGATTCACCCAGAGCATAATGCCGACCCCCATATCCCCCAGAGTCCACGCCAGGGCCGATTCCTTGACGACCGTTCCATAGAACGTCGAACCCAGAATAACCAGCTTTAGGATGAACATGGGCCATTTGGCTTTACGGTCGGCAACTAGGTAGGCCATATTCGTTTCTGCGATGTAATAATACGCGATAATGGTCGTAAAAGCGAAAAAGAACAAGGTAATGGACAGCAGACTCGACCCAAAACCCGGAAATACTGATTCAATAGCAGCCTGTGTATATTGAGTCCCCTCTTCAACACCTGGGAGATGCTGTACAATAAAATTGCCACCCGGTCCCTTCACGTTGTACATACCTGTGAATAAGACCATAAAAGCCGTAGACGTACAGACTAAAAAGGTATCCACATACACGGAGAAAGCCTGAACTAGCCCCTGTTTTGCGGGATGAGACACTTCCGCGGCGGCTGCCGGATGCGCACCTGAGCCTTGTCCGGCTTCGTTGGAGTAAATACCCCGTTTTACACCCCAGGCAATCGCTGTCCCTGCTATACCGCCAAACACAGAATCCACGCCAAAGGCACTGCGAAAAATCAGCGAAAATACATCGGGAAGCGCAGTAATATTCGTCATCATAATATAAAAAGAGACAAGGATGTAGCCAAGTGCCATAAACGGTATGACAATCTGAGCCACATTGGCGATCCTTTTTACACCCCCAAAAATGATAAGCGCCAGCAACACGACTACTAGAATCCCCGAAACCTTCATATCCATGCCAAACGAGCTGTGAAAAGCTACAGCAATGGAGTTCGATTGAGTTCCCGGCATCAGTAAACACATCGCGACTAACGCAGCGACGGCAAAAATGACGGCAAACCATTTAAAGCCCGTCCCTTTTTCAATATAAAAGGCTGGGCCACCTCGGTACTGACCATCGCGCTTTACCTTATATACCTGAGCCAATGTGGATTCAACAAACGCAGTAGCTGATCCGATAAAAGCCATGACCCACATCCAAAATATCGCCCCGGGTCCACCCATACCGACTGCCAATGCAATCCCCGCAATATTTCCCGTCCCTACACGCCCCGATAGCGCCATCGTAAAGGCCTGAAAAGAGGATACACCTGCCTCTGAACTTTTCCCTTTAAATACGAGACGGATCATCTCTTTGAAATGCCTGATTTGTAGGAATCGAGTCATGATCGAAAATAATAGTCCCACGCCCAAACAGACATATACCACAGGATTGCTCCAAATGACGCCGTTTACTGCCTCTGCCCACTGCTCTAACATTCCTTGTATTTCCCCCTGATCAATCAATTGATTTTCTAGTCTATGTTTTCAGAAAATTTGCATAATTACAAAAAATTATAGATTAGTTTTCACCCCCATACAAGTTAATTTAATTGACATATTGTCAATTACAGATGGGCTTACCGCTACATAAAATGACGACAAAAAAGCTCTGATGATCCGGGATGTGGACCATCAGAGCTTTATCCTTAAGGCATCAGGCGATGCCTTCTTTCTCATTTGAAGCACTAGACAATTTCAACAGTGGGGCCTGTTCCGTTACCTGTCCTTGAGCGATTGGAACGATTTCGACATATTGGGAAGAGTTTGTAATGATAACTGGCGTAATCGTAGGATAACCCTCTGCCCTGATTTGCTCAACATCAAACTCAAGCAGTAGATCCCCAGCTTTTACCTCGTCGCCTTCTTTAATATGGGAAGTAAAATGTTTACCGTCAAGCTTGACTGTATCTACTCCAACATGAATCAAAACTTCTGCGCCATGGGGTGAAACAACCGCAAGCGCATGTTTTTTCTTGAACGCCACAGTGATGGTTCCATCGAACGGGGCCACGACTCTGCCCGTTGTCGGTTGGATGGCGATGCCCTTGCCCATAGCCTCTGAGGCAAATGCAGGATCTGGAACTTCTGTTAGAGCCACCACAGTTCCTTCAATCGGGCTAAGTATCTCTTCATTGGAAACATCGGTTGGCGTAATTGATTCTTTAGCCGAATTGTCGGTGGTTTCTTCTGCTTCGACCGGGTCCTCAAATCCTAAAATATAGGTCAGAATTGCCGACACCAGGAATGAAACCGTAATCCCTAAAATCAATCCCGGGAATCCTTGTCCACCAGGGCCGTAAAAGATCGGCAAGGTCAGCAATCCAGGTGCGCCGGAGGCAAATGCTTGCGTTCCCGCTTGACCGATAATGGCACCACCGGCAGCACCGCCGATAATACCTGCAATAAACGGACGTTTCAGCGGTAGCGTAACCCCATAGACCGCTGGCTCTGTGATTCCGAATAAAGCGGTAAGTGTAGCGGAACCCGCCAGCGTTTTCAGCTTTTTATTTTTCGTTTTCAGCATAACACCAAACGCTGCGCCGGTTTGAGCAAAGACGGAAGCCGAAGCAGCGGGCTTAATGCCATCCCGGCCGTTAACAGCAATGTTATTAATAAATACAGGTATAAGACCCCAGTGAACACCGAAAATAACGAGCAGCTGCCAGCAAGCACCAAGGATTGCTCCAGCCAGCAACGGACTAAAGCTAAATGCAGCAACGAGTGCAGTAGCGATCGCGTTGCCCACATACACCCCGACTGGACCAAAGACCATCAGGGTCAGAGGAAGCATAATTACAAGTAGAATCAAAGGTGTAATAAAGTTTTTGACGCTCTCATGGATCACTCGATTGCACCATTTTTCCAGCTTACTCATGACGATGACGGCTAAAATGATCGGAATAACGGTAGATGAATAACTCATCATTACAATAGGAATACCGAAAAAGTCCGTAGGTGTAGCTTCCGTTTTTAGCGTGACAATGGTCGGGTAAAGCAACCCTCCGGCAATGGTCAGGGCAACGAAGATATTACCTCCGAATTTCCGTGCTGTTGTAACCGCTAACAAGAGCGGGAGGAAATAAAACAAACTGTCGGCTGCAGCATACAAAATCATATAGGTAGTGTCTTTCGGCAGCAACCAGCCTAAGTTGCTCGCAATCAGCAGCAGGCCTTTCAGAATACCGGACCCCGCCATAACTCCGAGCAATGGTGCAAAAATGCTGGAAATTACGTCGATTACGGCGCCAAATCCTTTGTTACCTTTAGCTGAATGATCTTCTTTTCCAGTTTCATTCAAAATATTAGATACTTTGCCGATTGCATTATATACCTCTGGTACTTTGTTGCCGACTACAACCTGGAACTGACCACCGCTCTGCTTGACCGTAATAATTCCATCGGTTTTTTCCAGCTTTGCCTTATCTGCTTTCGCCTCATCTTTTAGCACAAAACGCAGGCGCGTGGCGCAGTGTACGAGCGATACTACATTTTTTTCGCCGCCTACCAGGTGCACAATTTCTTTAGCCAGTTTTTCATAACTCATGATGGACACCTCCATGTTCTAAGGGGCATTTTACATATTTAGGCACACAAAAAACCTAAGCCTTGAAAAATGGTGGGCACTTGAGTCCCGCAATTTTTCATGACTTAGGTTTTGCCTGCATAACCAGTAACAATCCCAGTTAAAACTTATTAAATTCCTGTTACTCACATAATACATTTAATCTACCATATTTGTCAACAAAAACATTTAAATATATATTTCCGATTCTTTTTTACTAAAAAAGTACAACTTATCTGTTCACCACTCGTTCAATATGCACAGTCAAATACAGCTTTTCTTCGTTCGTCAATTCGTGATTGTATTCTTTTTTTACAAAGGTTCCGATTTTCTCAGTACAAGCAGCTGCTTCCTTGTGCTTTTCCTTAATCATGTCATACAAATGGTCATAGTTATTTTCATAGTGATTTCCCTTAAATACGCGCTGGGCAAAAAATTTCAGATGCGTAATAAAGCGGAAATAACTTAAAGAATCCTCGTCAAAATCAACCTTAAAATGGTACTTCGCGATATTAATAATTTGCTGGATAAACTTCGTAATACTCATGGTTGTAATGACTTCCTCGTTCATTTCAGCATTCACGATGTGAAGGGCAATATAAGCTGCTTCATCCACAGGCAGTTCAATATCGAGCTTTTGTTTGATTTGTTCCAGCGTTCTCAGACCTATCGCAAATTCTTCTTTGTATAGCTGCTTGATTTCCCACAACAACGCGTTTTTGATTTCCAATCCTTCCCGGTATCTTTCAACAGCGAAATTGATATGATCGGTCAGCGAAACATAAATATTTTCGTTCAGCTTTCTATTCAGATTATGCTTGGCGTCATTTATGACTTCCTCTACAATCACGATCAAATCAAGCGGTACCTCACGTAACAGCATTTTAAAGTTATCGGACGTCTGTTTGTTTTTCAGAGCAAATACCTTCTGAATTCTGGTTTCGTCTACTTTGTCTCCAGGCTTCTTCTTAAAAGCAATCCCCCGCCCCATCACCACGAGTTCGGTACCGTCCGTCTGGTAGACGCTGATTACATTGTTGTTAATGACCTTTGCTATGTTCATCTTGATCCCCCGTTCCATATGCCAGCAAGAGCCACACATGCTCCATCCTCTTTATTGTAAACAGAAAAAAACCGAAGCACGCCAAATAAACAAGACTGTAACATCCGCTTATTCGTGGCTTAGGTTTTGCCTGCTACGCAGTAACAATCCTAAAAATGATGGAATTGCGTCAAGTATAGCCCGAAGAGGAAGGATTGTCAACGCTTTCAATGAAGAAACGAAGATCGGAAATCCCCGTGGGCCCGGGATGTCCGATCCTATTTACTTATGGTACAATTATTCGCCCAGATTTTCTCCGTCGGAATGAATTACGTTTTTGTACCAGTGGAAGCTTTTCTTTTTAATCCGTTTCAACGAACCGTTGCCTTCGTTGTCGCGGTCCACATAAATATAACCGTAACGTTTTTTCATCTCTCCTGAGGAAGCGCTAACAATGTCAATAGGCCCCCAGCTTGTGTAACCGATAATTTCGACTCCGTCTTGAAGAGCCTCACCCATTTCGGCAATATGCCGCTTGAGATAGTCGATCCGGTAATCGTCGTTAACTTCTCCTTCAGGCGAAACCACATCATTGGCACCAAAACCGTTTTCCACTACGAACAGAGGCTTTTGGTAACGATCATGCAATTGGTTGGCTGTGATGCGGAATCCTTTGGGATCGATCGTCCAGCCCCATTCGGACTTGTCCAGATATGGATTGGCCACGGAGCCGAATACATTACCACTGGTCATATTCTTGATGATTTCCGGGTCTGTGCTGGTCGTCCGGCTTGAATAATAGCTGAATCCGATATAGTCAACGGTGTGATCTTTCAGAATGGCTGCGTCGCCTGATTCCATCTCAATGTTTAATCCATGATCCTTGAAGAAGCGCTTCGCATAACCAGGATATTCGCCGCGTGACTGTACATCAATGAAGAAGTAGGACTCGCGGTCTTTTTCCATGCCCTGGTATACATCTTCGGGATTACACGTATACGGATAGAAGCTGCCGGCAGCAAGCATACAGCCAATCTTGGCATCCGGGATAATCTCGTGACACGCTTTTACAGCCAGCGCACTTGCAACAAGCTGATGATGTGCAGCCTGGTACTGAATTTGTTTAACGTTTTCACCTTCTTGAAAAACAAGACCGGCGCCAAGAAACGGCAAGTGGAGAAGCATGTTAATCTCGTTGAATGTCATCCAGTATTTCACTTTATCCTTATAGCGGGTGAATACTGTTTTGGCATAGGTTTCAAACAGACCTACCAGCTTCCGGCTCCGCCAGCTTCCATATTTCTCGACCAGATCCACTGGCACGTCAAAATGAGCGAGAGTAACGACTGGTTGAATGCCATGTTTATGCAACTCGTCGAACAAATCATCGTAGAATTGCAAACCTGCTTCATTTGGAGTAGCGTCTTCTCCTGTTGGAAAAATACGAGCCCATGCAATGGAAACACGCAGCGCCTTAAATCCCATTTCTGCAAATAGCGCGATATCCTCGCGATAGTGATGATAGAAATCAATGGCTTCGTGGGAAGGATAGAATTCGCTTTCAAGTGGAGTCAGCGAAGGAACATTCCCTTTCATTATGCTTCTTCTCTTCTCTCCGGTAGGCAGTAGATCCACCAGACTCAATCCTTTACCGTCCTCCAAATAAGCGCCCTCGGCCTGATTGGCAGCAAGAGCACCGCCCCATAGAAAGTCTTTAGGAAAAATATAACTGGACATAAACATTCTCCTTCCAATGTGTGATAAAAGGGGTACCAGAGGGTGACAGATAATAAAAAAAACCCAAACCAGCCCGTATACACTTACCGTGTAAACAAGCCAATTCAGGTTATGCCCTATCGGTAACATCCCATGAAAAGATTATACGTATTTGATTGAAACTCTAACAAAGATTTGGGAACCTGTCAAATTCATTCGATATAATAACACGCAGCCCCTGTGGGTTATACCATACAACAGCATGACTTCAATTGCCTATTGAGTAATGAATAGAACCATGAAGGAAACCCCAGATAGACGACTTTACGAAAGATACCTGGCTGTTCGTCTTTGTCTGGAAGAACACATGTTTTCGGAAATCCCTGATCTACTCAGTCGCTAATTTAAGATATTTTGTTGCAAGAAATTTAGAAAATCCCTTTGCATAGAGCCAAGAGGAAGAATTTTTTTGATTATCTTGAACCTCCAATGCTGTCCTTTAATGTTAAATGACCATATTGCAGAAGACAGATATATGGAATGATATTTTTGTTCTTGTAAATCTGCTACTTCAAATTCAACTTTCTCTACTACTTTAGAGGAAAATAGATTGAGGAAAAGGATAATAATCCTATCATTATTTAGGAGTAATATAGCTCGACTTGTACAAGCCGAAAGACTTTGAGGAGTTGAGTAGCAGATAAGCATGTTAGACTCTCTATGCGATTCAGTTAGCTTATTAATAGTTTTTTTGTTAATGAATATCATAATCAAAAACCCTTCTTTTTGGATGCTCAAATGAAATAGCTTTCCACAACTAGTGCTACAAGGGGTATTAATATTGTTGAAAGAGTCTCATTTAACAATATAAGTAGTCTCATTTGATGTAATAAACCACACAGCTGTGAGTTATAACTTCAATTGAGACAAAAACAGCCTAAAATAGGCTATTTTTATATCATGCATTTGAAAAAATTATAACATGTGCTAGGGCGTGTCTTCAAACTTAAGCAAGCCACACTACAATGGATGCCAAGGTCAAAAATGCCTTGAACGTACACGCTAATTTATCATAGCGAGTCGCCAAACGACGGTAGTTTTTTACTTTATTAAAGAAACATTCTACTAAGTGACGTTCTTTGTAGATGTCCCGATCATATTTCGGGGGCACTCGGCGGTTTTTCTTACCCGGATTCACGGGGATGGCCCGCTGTTCTTCCAAAAAGGCCCGGATTGATTCGTATCGTAAGCTCGGTCGGCCAAGACTTGCTTCATGGTCAGTTTCATGGCTTTAAGCATTTCGTATCCATGGACGGAATCATGCGCCTCGCCTCCGGTCAATTCAAAGCGAAGTGGGTTGCCTAACGCATCCACCACAGCATGAATTTTGGTGCTTAATCCACCACGGGAACGTCCGATCGCTTGCTTGCTTTTGCCCCCTTTTGCGCCTGATCCATGTTGGTGAACTCGCACAATCGTGGCATCAATCATCACGCTTTCCTCATCGGAATCCAGCGAAACGTGTTTTAACACTTCATTCCAAATCCCTGCTTTCTGCCAGCGTCGAAAGCGGGTGTAGACAGATTTCCAATTGGGAAAGATTTCGGGCATATCACGCCAAGGGGCGCCTGAACGGGCCACCCATAGCATGGCATTCAACATGATTCGATTGTCCACTGCAGGACGTCCTCCTTGTGGTTTTCGTTCAGGTGGAAAAAGATCTTGAATCTGCCGCCATTGTTGATCTTGAATTTCATATCGTGTACTCATTTAATGGTTTTAACCAATATATTCCTACTTAAACACTTTGAAGACACGCCCTAGTTGATTTAAAACAAAAATCTCTTGAACAATATTTTCACAAAAAAAGTTGAGCTGTCGATGATAAAAATTAATATCCTTTTGATAAGGATGGGGGCGCTTTTGATTCCTCTCATATACATTAAGAAGTTGAATATGTAGATTATATATTTCTTTATAATTAATCTTAATCAACTCCCTTCTTATTTTGATAATCAGTATATCCATGTAGTAAACGAAATAGACATAGTGAGATAAATCTATATTGTTAAGAAGAAGATCAACAAAAATTATAAGAGTCAACGATTAATACTCCATAATTTTCGGCCTTAAATATTAGAATATTCGAATATAGATAATAATTAACAAGAATCACCTAGAATTCAACACTTCATTCACGTAGAGTCAGCTTTTAAACTGAATTTTGTCCTTTAACCGAGATTTGCGCATAATAAAAAAACATTCTAAAAGGAGGGTCTCTAATTTAATTGTATTATTCAATCGTCCAAAACAGTAGGTTCTATGTGGTATTAAAAGATGGGGTGGCTGAAGAACTAATCTTGGAGCTTCCAACTGAAGCACTTGCGGATGAAGTCGCTTTTCAACTTCAAATGGCGTGGTACGATGGAGAGTCTTGGGGAAAGAATGAGGTAAAAAAACTTGATCCAGATGGCTATCACTCAGAAATTAGTAAAGCCATCAAAAACGTTAAAAACAGGATTCAAAGGGAGCAAAATCAATATCATGACGAAATGGAAGAACAATGTGAATTGCAGAGAAAGGAAGTCAGACGACAACAAGTATTACGCTTGAGAAATACTTCCCTTTTTAGTCTGTAATTAAAGCTCTGATAATAAAAATAACAAAATCAATGCTTCCTTTAAATATTAAGTAACATGATAATTCCAGGAAGAAGCAGGTGCTTAACGAACTCTGCTTCCTCTGGAATTATTGTTATTTCACAGAGGACTAAATTAACTTTCTTCAAGTAGCTTCAGATCAAATAACTCATCCACAACGAGTTTTGAAATTTCATAAGAATGAATTTCTTTTTGGATTCGTAAATATTGGATATCGCAATGATTTCATCTACCTGATAAGTATGCTGAAATTCAATTAATCATGCCGAAGAGTGTCTGCATCACCCAGGAGTGTATCCCCTAGTCGATGATAGATAATTTCCAGTTCTGCTTGAGATAAAGATTGAAAATACCCTACAATCGAATTATTGTAAAAGGAATCTCTGAAATTTTACTCATTAACCTCTCCTAGACCCTCTTTAATCATAACATCCGTAAGTGCGTCCAAAGTTTCCATGCTTTCGCTACCTTCGGTGATTAACGTAAGAGTGTCTCCGACTTCAAGCCCAAGAGAAAGTACACCGAGAATGGATTTTAGAGTTACCTTATTACCCTTAGACTCCGCAAAAGCGTCAGTACTTTTGAATTTATTTGCTGTATTGACTAGAGCTGTCGCCGGACGCGCGTGAATTCCATCCTCGTCGATAATTCTAAAGCTTTTTTGCATGATCTTACTCTCCCTTTAATACAATTTAAATATCTTCTTTTGGCGCTATACTTCGATATAAAATCTTGGTAATACATCCCTATTTTCACCTCATAATCTCACCTCTTACTTACACAGACCCATATTTCCATTATGAAATCACGTCGTTTTTCCATAGATACTGAGGTATTAATTTAACTCTAAAATTTCTGAAATGGTGAGGATCATCCAAGCTGGTTATAGTTAGTCAACCTGTGCAAGTGCACTGCAAGGTAAGCTAATTCTTCATTGGGAACAGATTTCCCATAAACCTGCTCAATATATTCCCTAATTCTTATTGCACCATACATGGCTTCAGGATGCAAATTAGCAATGTACTCAAATAGACTGTTACTTTCGTCATTTAACATCTGTCCTGAATAAAATCGCTCTACAAAAAATTTAATATGGGTTATAAAACGGTTGTAATGAATGTTGTCTTCGTCCATATCAATATTGAAAGTATATTTTGCAAGATTGATTATACTCCCAATCATCTTGGCAAACTTCATTCCATCCGCAGATTCCTGATTTTCTCCTTGAGCATTAATCAAATGAAACGCAATATTGGCAGCCTCTTCAATAGGCATATCAATTTTTAGAGTTTGATTCATTAATTGAAGTGCATACACGCCCACTTTATATTCTTTAGGATAATAATTTTTTATTTCCCAGTATACTCTATTAGTAATATTTATATTTTTCTTATACCTTTCTACTGCAAAACTCAAATGATCCATTAAGAAAAAATAAATGCTTGTGTTAAGTTTAATAGAGAGCTGCTCTTCAGCATGAGTTACAATTTGCTTAGTCAGCTCCACGAACTCTGGAGCGATTGCATCAAGCAGACCAAGAAATTCTTTAAATTTGATGTTCTCAACAGGTATAAAGATTTGATCAGCTTGATGCTCTTCAATTATATTCCCTGTTTTTTGTCCGTAACCAATCCCTTTTCCTATAAGAATGAATTCTTTATCCTGCTGATCTTCTGCCAGTACAACACTTGAATTCAGCACTTTCTTAATTTTTATCATGCCTATCTCCTCTTCTATGGCTTACTGTAAAAGGGGATTTATTCAAATCGATAAGCTACACTCTGTACTTAAGTACAAGTAATCCTAGACTCGTCAATTAGTCAAGATCAGCTCCATTGGATTTAAGCAATTGCTGGTACCAAAAGAAGGAATCTTTTCGGATTCGTTGACATGTACCATTACCTTGGTCGTCTATGTCTACATAAATTAATCCATACCTTTTTTTCATTTCTCCCGTGCTGGCTGAGATGATATCAATTGGTGACCACATCGTATATCCCATCACAGGAATTCCGTCGATCTCAATCGCTTTCTTCATTTCCTTGATATGCTCTTTCAAATAATCGATTCTATACTGATCGTGTATTCTGCCATCCTCTTCAACCTTATCAGCTGCTCCCATTCCGTTCTCCACAATCATTAATGGAATTTGATACCGGTCATAAAGCAGATTTAATGAATACCGAAGTCCCATCGGATTAATAGCCTACCCCCATTCTGTAGTTGGGACCTTTAAACACCATACTTGTTTCCTTACCAACAACATGAGTCAAGTAATAACTGTAGGACAAAAAGTCAACTTTTCCCTTTAACAGTTCTTCTAATCGCCCTCCTGAATAGGCAACTTAATTCCCTCACGCTGGAATTCTTTTAACTTGTACGATGGATAATAGCCTCTACATTGTACATCACAATAAAATAACATTTTTTACATAAATTCAGCATTAGCCTGTATATCCTCTGGGTCACAACTGTTAGGGTACGAGATATGCCCTGCATACATCATTCCGACCTTATTCTCCGGATCGATTGCATGTGCGAGCTGCACAGCTTTCGCGCTAGCCAAAAACTGATGATAGGCCGCAGTCATTTTTATCTGCTCATCATCCGAATCGATTCCTCCAGCCATCCATGGTTTGGTGGACATGACGTTAATCTCATTAAATGTAATCCAGTATTTGACCTTGCCTTTATATCTATTAAAGAGGACCCGGCAGTAGTTTAAATAAAATTCAACCACTTTGCGATTTCCCCACGATCCATATTTTAACAATCCTAATGGTGTTTCAAAATGAGAGATCGTTACTAACGGCTCAATGCCGTACGCTCTGCATGTATCAAACACCTGATCGTAATGTTTTAGTCCTGCTTCATTTGGAACTTCTTCATCTCCATTTTGGAAAATTCGTGTCCAATTAATAGACATCCGGTAACATTTAAACCCCATCTCAGCAAATAGAGCGATGTCTTCTTTGAAGCGTCTATAATGATCAATGCCCACATGACTTGGATAATATTCGTTTTCCATAATTTCGTTTGTTATTTTTCTTTGGACACCTAAATCTCCGGCTGTCATAACATCAGCCGTACTCAATTTCTTACCATCTGAAAGAAAAGCACCTTCGCACTGGTTGGCAGCCGTCGCCCCTCCCCATAAAAAATCATTAGGAAATCCCTGATTCATCCTATTTTCCTCCATTCACTTATAGAGCCGTTATATACATTAAACTCTTGTCATCCTTACCTACCTAAGGGAAAACTTACAGTGTAGTACTCTTTTGTTGCCACTACTGTTATCGTGACATACGTGGAATTTAACCAATAAATCTTCCGTTTTTATTTGGTCTACATTTTTGGCTTGAGATTCAAAGAATTTGCCTTTCAGTTTCACTGCATCAATGCCGATATGAAAAAGTAACTCACTGCCGTTTACTGTTTCCATAGCCACTGCATGCTGAGTACGGAATACCATCCTTAACGGTCCCGTCTGCCGGAGCATAGAGTTCCCTCCCTATTGATGGTATACCGGCAAGACCTCCGCCCATGGTTTTAGTAGAAAATGCCTCATCCTTTACCTCAGTAAGTGGAATGACTTCCCTTGAAACCGGCTGTTTAATCCAACAACTCCACTCATAACAACCGTATTAATTTTTTGAATGGTTGAGTCATCTGACTTTTGAGCATCTTCTTTCCACAGGAATAGAGTTAACATAAATGCAGCAACATAAGAAACTACCAACCCAACTAAAGCAATCAATAAAATTATTTTTATTGTTTAGATCAATAAATATAGAGATACTCTCCAGGTTTGGACTTACAACTATACTTGATGCAAATCCAGCAATCCAAGAATCAACCCACTCAATAAACTGGAAATACCAATACTGATAAGCACACGCTTTCTTTGTAGTGTAATTTCCTTAGAGTGCTGGCTCTGCAATGCCAAACAATGCCGAAACTGCGGTTGGAACCCTCAGAAGCAAAAGACATCATTGTCACACTAGTTCCATCCCCTAAAAGCGTTATCATATCGGGAAATAAAAAGCACACGCATTCCTGCCGTGGCTACCACTTGATTAACTTTCAATTTGGCTACTGTAGTAAGCGCAATCAAGATGGGCGTAAAATAAAAGACTGATCCGCTAATAAAAGTTAGGACCACATACGTTGATGCATTTTTATCAATTAATCCTATCGTGGATAACAATAACAAAATGGATTTAAATATCCCTGCTCCAACCATAGCTGGGATTAAAGGCTGGAATATGTTAACTAAAAAATCTAATATAATGGAACCAATTTTCCTTTTTTCTTTACTTGAATCGTTTGATTTTGATTCTTCTTATCCTACATCTACTCCCACAAAATCACTCATATTTACTATTTAATAAATAACTTCCAATGATATTATTCCCTATAATGACTCGAAATTGACCTTGTTAACAACATCTAAAACACCAGGTAGTTTCTTTAGAGCTTCAACATCTGCCCTTTGATCATCTTAAGTGTGAAACGCAAACGGGTGGCACAATGTCCTAAATGGGCAACATTTTTTTACCACCTACATGTTTCAAAATATCCTTTGCAGTTTTTTTTATAGTCCATTTTGGATCCTCACTGATGTTTTCTACGCTTATAATTTTGCTATAAAATAAGCCGCAAACAAAAAAAGACAAGATCCCTAAGAATCGTATAATAATTTAAAAATTATACGTTCTTATGGATCCTGCCTGCTTCACCAGTAACATGTCCTGTTTTAATTTTGTTGTTGGTTTGAATTATAACCCTGACTAAATCAAATTTCAAGCGGTTACATTTTACATTTTTCTTTCTTATCTGTATTTAAGATTTTGAATGGAAATTCTTCCTTTTCCTGATTAGTGCTTGAATTATATAGAGATCTGTTTTAATACAAGTACAGCTGCGCCTACTGCTACGGCATGTTCTTGAAAGATGCCCCTGGTGAATACCGGTTGATATTCGGATGCATAGTAAATATTTTTTTGTGCAGTAGCTACGGCCATGTCGAAATAGCTATCGTTTGCGTTAACCATTGCTCCGCCTAAAATCACCTTCTCGGGGTGCAAGATATTAATCAGATTACCAAGTCCGATTCCTAGATAGGTCGCAGATTGTAAAAACAGTTCCTTCATGTACGGGTCTCCGCGATGGAGTGCTTTTACCAGTAGCGGGAAATGAACCAACTCGGGATCCAAATTCTCTGCTTCCCTCAGTTGTATCCGGCCCATCTTGATTTGAAATCTCGCCTGACGCTCCATAGCCTGAACAGAAGCAAAAGCTTCAAGTGCACCATAATTACCTGTCCCGTCCAACCGAGGACCATCAATCTGTATGACCATCTGGCCGATTGATCCTTCCATATCCACGGCACCATATACCAGTTGCCCCCCAGACATCATGGCAGAACGCAGGCCTGTACCCACATGAATATAAAGCATATGCTGAATTTTCTCCTGTCGGTAGGCCCAATGTTCGCCCATAAGTGCAGTGTTAGCTCCGTTATCCAAAAGGGCTGTAACTCCTGTTTTCTCCTCGATCAGTTGGCACAGTTTTACGTTAGTCCATCCATTGGCAGGAAAATATAGAGGATTTAGGATAACCCCTGTCTCCCTATCCAAAGGACCAACCGCCCCTATACCAATACCAGCAATTTTATCCCTGGAAATTCCGTTTCTTTTTTTCATCCCTTCCATTTGCTCATGTACATAGTTCACCAATAGTTGCGGTGTCATCGTTTCGTCCATAGGCCACTGTCTATATTCTAGTGCATTCATTTTGAGATCAAACAAACCGATTGTCGAATGTATGCGCGAAATCTCAATACCAAAAATATATCGGTGTGTTGGATTAATACGGTAAAGAATCGGCTTTCTTCCTCCCGTAGATTGGCCAAGTCCTGATTCTATAATCCAGCCTTCACTTATCAGTTCTTCCAGTAGCCGAGTCAAACTACTGCTCGTGAAGGAAAACTCAGCTAACAGCTCCGCTTTTGACACGTCATCTTTTTGAGCAATTCGTTCCACAACAGTCTTTTTGACAGGTGTTGATAAACCATGTATATTTTTTTTCATATTGCAGCTCCATTAATTCCTATTATTTTAGTAGGTAATATTCATTATTATAAAGCATAACTAAGTTATGTTGACTATAAGTTCAGTTTATTTCATAAAATAATAAAGTTCAAAAAAAACATACTAAATTAATTAATTTCAAGCTGAAAACCAGTATTTTTTTAAGAAATTCACTTTAAAAATAAACAAATGTATAAATCATCCCTTGAGTTAATTCCAATTTGAAGTTAAGATGCTATAATGTGAATGGAATCAGTCATGAAGAGGTGAGCTATTTGTCAAACACATTCAGTATTAATCTGTCCAAATTTATTCAGTTATTCTGGGTCTTTTTCAAAATTGGTCCCTCCACATTCGGGGGAGGTTACGCGATAATCTCTGTGCTTGAAAAAGAGATTGTTGAAAAGAAGAAGTGGATTAACCGTCAGGAAATGAGTGACCTTATGTCATTGGCTGGCTCAGCACCAGGGGGAGTGGGAGTTAACGCTTCTATACTCCTAGGTTATCGTGTGGGTAGAATCCCGGGAGCAATTGTCGCTACCATCGGAATTACGCTACCTACTTTCATTATTGTTTTAGTACTTAGCACTTTTTACAATATCTTTCAGGATGAGCCCAAAGTGCAGGCTGCTTTCAAAGGTATTCATGGCGCCATCATTGGTCTAATTGCAGTAGCGGCCTTCCAAATGGGTAAAAGTTCTATATTTGATCGAGCTACTATTTTTCTTGCTGCTGCCTCGCTGTTAGTGCTGCTTATAACTGGTATTAATCCGTCCTATATAATCCTGATTGGTATGGTAGTGGGTATCATCATTGTTTCAGTTAAACGTAAACTCGGTCAGGAAGTAAAAACAGAGAAGAAGTCCTCTGCCGAGAAACCTGTCATTGAATATTATATCTAGGAGTGAACCTGTATGTTTTATTGGCAGTTATTTATTTCTTTTCTAAAAATCGGTTTTCTCTCCTTCGGGGGAGGTTATGCAGTCATTTCAATGATTCAGTTCGAAGTGAATAAGCACAGCTGGTTGAAGCCAGAGGATTTTCAACGCATTATCTCTTTGGCTGGTATGTCACCTGGTCCAATCGCTACCAATAGTGCTACGCTGATTGGATATAATACCGCAGGCATTGCCGGGGCCCTTATAACGACCGCCGGAATTATTTTACCTTCCCTACTTATTGTGATTTTTCTTGCTTCATTTTTTTTTCGGCTAAATACCACTCCTTGGGTCAAGTCATCTTTCTACGGGCTTCGTCCAATAATTACAGGATTGATTGTATATTCAGCCATTCATTTTGGTTTTCCCCACACTTCAGAAGCGATCTATCAATGGACGACCTTTGCGACTCTACTTATCGGTATATTGGCATTTTTTTCAATTAAAAAATATAAAGTTCATCCTTTTATAGTCATCCTTGCTTCAGCAGGTGCAGGCATTGTGCTGTTTTGACACCCCTGTATTTGGCGGTAGCTTCATTTTGCCGCCAATTCTGCTTGTTGCCGACTTATTCAAAACATTAGATTCTTAATTTTTTAAACCTTATATTAACAAAGTATCCATTATATAGGTGTAATCACCACTGAGATTTTGTAATTTGCATGTTCGTTCAATCTATTAAGGAATTGATCTATATGTTCATTAGAAGGAAATCTGCATTCAAGAAGATAACATCCGTCCCCACTAATTTTGTAATTATTTAACACGTACTGCTCTTGCGTTTTAATAAAAGTAAGAAACGGCTGATGATTAAGAGTATTAGTATATATCGTAATAAAAGCGTGCATAAAACACCCTAATTTAAATTGATTAACATTAATCGTATATCCTTTAATAACACCATTATCCTCGAGTTTCGCAACACGGCTTGCAACTGCTTGCCCGGTCAAATGTACTTTTTCACCTAATTCCTTCATTGAAATACGACTATTTCTAGATAATTCGGCCAGAATAAGCTTATCTGTATTGTCCATATCCATCCTCCTTAACACAAAAATTACTTCAACAGACGTAATAAATTTTATTTTGTTTTAAAATTCAAGTCAAATCAAGAAATGACTTCATTTAGAATGGGTCAAACAAAAATTTCTTTTAGATAAAATTGATACATATATTACATAGAAATGAAGGTTTTAAATATGAAAGCTATTCTTATAGATCAATTTTTTCAGCAGCCGCAGTTAAATCATTCACAATTTTGGAGCTACAATTCTTAAGCTGTTTAGATCAATCATCGAAGCGGCAATAGCAATATTCTTGTCCATTTAGGCTAAAAAAACAATTGGCAAAAAAACGACGCA
Organism: Paenibacillus sp. FSL L8-0158; assembly: GCF_038592965.1. Lineage (GTDB taxonomy): Bacteria > Bacillota > Bacilli > Paenibacillales > Paenibacillaceae > Paenibacillus > Paenibacillus polymyxa_D. Next base: position 4,773,130 of record NZ_CP151949.1, read on the forward strand.
GGTTATATCAGCATCTTCGAAAACCTCTGAGGCCGATCCGCCAGCACCATGGTCGTCTTCAGTGGCGACCTAGATAAAGCCATTGCTTCCCTTATTATCGCCAAGAGGCGCAGCAGCAAGCGGACGTAAAGTAACAATGTTTTTCACCTTCTGGGGATTGACATCATCCGTAAACATCGGCCGCAGCCGATATCCAAATCAATAGTTGGCCGTATGTTTGACCTAATGTTACCGTGCATTAGCCGCAAGCTTCGTCTGTCGAACATGAATATGTTCGGCGTCGGACCTAAATTAATCTGCGGAATTATGAAGAAACACAATGTTGCTTTGCTGGAAGAACTCATACAGAATGCAGTCGACCAAGGCGTATGAGATGATCGCCTGCCACATGTCAATGGATTTAATGGGCATTCAGCGCGAAGAATTGTTAGATCAAGTTAAAAGCGTAGGCGTGGGCTATTACATGGGACAAGCCGCTCATGCGCTAGTTTGTTTTGTTAAGATATTTCGATTGCTACAAAAATAGTAGCTTGGCATGAGCATTCAATTTCAATCCAGCGTCGGCTTGTTTTAGCTGGTTTCCGACATCGCAGCTTCGGTCAGCGTTTTGGAAGACTCGTGAGTTCATTTCCTTTACTATTTCAAGACATATGTCTAAAAGACTTGATTTTATGTATGTATCATTAAAAGAGTATTGTATAAAATATAATTACAGTAAAGTTAAAAATTCGACTCAAAAAAGGAGCAATTAACAGTGAACATTCAACAAATCCGAAACGCAACAATCGTTGTCGAATATGCAGGTAAAAAATTTCTCATCGATCCTATGCTGAGTGACAAAGGTTCGCTTTCTCCATTCCCTAACTCAGCCAGACAGGATCAAAAAAATCCACTGATCGAACTTCCCGTTTCCATCGACAGCCTCATTAAAGACGTAGATGCCGTTATCGTAACCCACCTACACCTCGACCACTGGGATGACGCAGCCAAAGAAGCGCTGCCGAAGGATATTAAACTGTTCTCGCAAAACGAGGAAGACGCTACAACTATTCGTGCCGATGGCTTTGTGAACATAGAAGCTCTGACGGAAAACACAGTCTTTGAAGGCATTCAACTGATCAAAACGAAAGGTGAACACGGTCGCGGCGAAATTCTGAAAATGGCTGGCCTTGTGTGCGGCGTCATTTTCAAACATCAGGATGAAAAAACGCTCTACGTAGCAGGCGATACCGTATGGTACGTTGCGATTCAGGAAGTCATCGATACGCACAAGCCGGAAGTTATCATCGTGAACGCAGGGGACAACCAATTCCATCAGGGCGGTTCGCTCATCATGAACAAAGACGATGTTTATGAGGTCCATAAAGCGGCCCCAAATGCTAAAATTGTCTGCGTCCATATGGAAGCGGTCAACCACTGGAATCTGTCTAGAGAAGAATTAAAAAGTTTCACCAGTGAAAAGGGGATCTCTTCTAACATTCTAGTACCGAACGACGGTGAATCCTATACTTTTTAAACTAAAGCTAAACAGGAGAATAAATGATGTCAAACGATACTAACAAAGAATTGGTTCGCCGCTTCTATGAAACGATCGAACAAGAGCGATATGAAGATTTGCACGACTTTTGTCATCCAGATTTTGTATTCTATGCGCAGGTTGATACACCTTTTCCGGGTGTGGAGGGCCTTATCGAATCGGAAAAGAAGAATTTCGATGCCTTTCCCGGTTTTAAAATGCCTCTTGAAGCCATCGTAGCCGAAGGTGATCTCATAGCGGCTTACTTCACTTTCGAAGGTACTCATACCGGTATTCCGTTCGCCGGCGTACCCGCAACGGGCAAAAGCGTACGGTTCTCCCTGATGATGCTTCTACGGATTAAAAACGGCAAAATTATCGAAAAAAGATCCCACGTCGATATGCATGATATCCTTCGACAGCTCGGCGCTGCCAATTGAATATTCGGGATGATAAATAGCCAGCTGGCAGTGTCTAACGACAGCCGACTGGCTTTATTTTTATTTATAAGTGCCCTTCTAAACTTCAGTACAGCTTGGTTTCTAGTAGCTTCTTCTTTAAGCTTGAAATATCCAAATCATTAGACAATTAAGAAAATAGGCCAAACGGCTTGTCTGTATTAAAATCAATCCCCAATTGCTTTTGCCCATTCATGTACAAATTAAGGAACAAATCAAATGGCTGATCAGAAATAATCTACTCCAACCGTGAGATTCGCTTCCCTACGCCAATCAGTTAGCTGAACAACTATCCATTAACCGCAACACCATTCAGGCTTATATTCACTGTCGAAGGAAAGACGGGCTGTTGCTGATGCAAAAAGGGCGAGGTCGCAAGCTGTAAGCGTAACAGAAATCGCGCTTCAAGGCCAACCTTTTTGGAAAAGATGATCGCTGATTCTCAAAAGACAGTGATTTACGTGGGATTCACCATAAAAGTTCCTCTTACACCTAAATTTGGTCCAATATTCCTGACTCAAAATAAGAAAACAAGCTGACACGCTATCTGATATATCTATACGCCAGAGGATATCGTGGCATAATGAGTATCTTAGGCTTCCTTCTGCTTGGCGGATGCCTACTGCTGCTATCGCTTAACACACCTGTAGACGGGAACTACTTGGCCAATGCTCTTCCTGCTTCAATCTTGGTTGCCTTGGGTAATGCATTTGCTTACCTGCCTGCGACGACTGCAGCGACACTTGCGACAACCTTCTTGTCGCGCTTAACACAGGATTCCAACAGGCATTCTTCTGGTATGCCATGATTGCTTTTGCAGGTGCAGTTTCCGCTGTTTTATTTGTGCTCAACCAAGAAAGTAGGTGCCGACAATCCCTCATCTTTCTATTCAATAGCCTGACGGGTTAACCAAAGGCAAAAAACAAGAAAAAGATCTGTCTCTCTAAATGAAGGAGACAGATCTTTTAGTTACACTTAAAGAATTTTATAAAACTTCCAAATTAGCCAATCTGATGGATCTCGTCAGCGACTCGATGTGCACGGCAAGATAAGCCAACTCCTCGTTCGGAATTGTCTTGCCATACACCTGCTCGATCTTATTCTTAATTTTTAAACGCACTAAGCATAGCCTGAGGATATAGACCAGCGATCTGATCGAACAGGGCATTATCACTATGGGCAAAAACCTGTTTGTTATTATTCAAGATGCTCTCCATTGGATAAGATAACCTTTTTATACCAATAAAACGAGTCTTTTCGTATGCGCTTAAACGTTCCTTCTCCCTGATCATTTATATCCACATAAATCAAGCCATATCTTTTCTTCATCTCTCCTGTACTTGCGGATATGATATCAATTGGAGACCACATTGTATAGCCCATTACTGGTACTCCGTCCAGATCGATGGCTTTTTTCATTTCTTTGATGTGTTCCCGCAGATAGTCGATTCGGTAGACGTCATGTACAGTTCCGTCTTCTTCTACATGATCAACTGCCCCAATACCGTTTTCAACGATCATTAGAGGAATCTGATAACGGTCATACAAAACATTCAGCGAATGGCGGAGTCCCATAGGATTGATAGCCCATCCCCACTCTGTTGTCGGAAGATAAGGATTATTATAACCGGTTTTCACACCGTTTAATCCTTTCATAGCAAGGCTCGTTTCCTTGCCTACGACATGCGTCAAGTAGTAACTGTATGAAAGGAAATCAACTTTCCCTCTCAGCAGTTCTTCTTTATCCCCTTCTTTAAAAGGTAGCACGATGCCTACGCGTTCGAATTCCTTCAGCTTATAATCTGGATAATAACCACGGCACTGGACATCGCAGTAAAACAGCATTTTATGCATAAAGTCGTCGTTCGCCTGTACATCTTCTGGATCCGGACTGTTCGGATAAGAAAAATGCCCAGCATACATCATACCTACTTTGTTATCCGGGTCAATTCGGTGCGCCATCTGCACGGCTTTGGCACTCGCTAGAAACTGATGAAAGGCCGCCGTCATTCGCACTTGCTCATCGTCAGAATTCACTCCACCGGCCATCCAGGGCTTCGTAGACATTACATTAATCTCGTTGAATGAAATCCAATACTTCACTTTTCCCTTATAGCGGTTGAAAACCGTCTCACAATAACGCAAATAAAAATTAACGACCTTGCGGTTTGTCCAAGAACCGTATTTAAGCAATCCCATTGGCGTTTCGAAGTGTGAGAGAGTGACCAAAGGTTCAATGCCATGCTTTTTACAAGCCTCAAATATCTCATCGTAAAAACGAAGTCCTTCTTCATTCGCCTGTTCCTCATCGCCTTGCGGAAAAATACGTGTCCAGTTAATTGACATCCGGTAGCATTTGAATCCCAATTCGCCAAATAGTTCGATATCTTCCTCAAAGTGATGGTAATGATCAACGGCCACATGGCTGGGATAATAGCGTTCTTTCACGATGCCATCGGTAATTTCACGAGGTACATCATGACTTCCTGCTGTCATGACGTCAGCGGTACTCAAGCCTTTGCTGCCTTCATTATAAGCCCCTTCAAATTGATTCGCCGCAGTAGCGCCTCCCCATAAAAAACCATTTGGAAATGTTTTATTCATTAACTAGTCCTCCTTATTTTGGCTTTTCCTTGTTCAAACGGAAACCGGAGCGACGAATGCTAAGGTTCCTTGCTCGATCTGCTTCGAATTAGCTTCCTTCACTGTATACCGTTCTTTATTCGTAACAATCATAATTGCAACCGGGTCATATCCCGCTGCGATAATGCTCTTTACATCGAACCTCATTAGCAGATCCCCAGCCTTTACACGGTCTCCAGCTTTGACAAGACACTCGAAGCCCTGACCACGCAGTTTGACCGTATCAATTCCGATGTGGAAAAGCAGTTCCGCTCCGCCGTCCAACTCCATGGCCACTGCGTGCTGCGTACGGAACACCATCTGGATGGTACCATTCGCTGGAGCATATAGCTCGCCTTTCGAAGGAATAACGGCAATACCAGCTCCCATCGCTCCTGTTGAGAAGACTTCGTCCTTCACTTGGGAAAGCTCAACGACGGTTCCTGGCACCGGTTGTTTCAATCCGACCAGATTGCTTACTCCAACATTCACATCGGACTTTTTCGCTGTAGGAATTACTTCTTTATCCGATGTCGCACTGGTACCTGCTTCTTTCCATAGAAGTATCGTAAGGATGAAAGAGGTAATGAAAGAAATCAGCAGGCCGGCAATCGCGAATAGAATCATTTCTCCGTTATCTGGGTCAACAAACATGGAGATACTCGCGAGACTCGGGCTTACAACGGTCGATCCGCCTACGCTGAACATTCCAAGAACCGAGCCACCTACCAAACAGGAAACCATAATACTGATCAGTACCCGTTTTTTCTGCAGGGTAATTCCATAAAGCGCAGGCTCCGTAATGCCAAACATAGCCGAAACCCCCGAAGAAACGGCCAACGAACGAAGTCCCGTGTCTTTAGTGCGCACAGCAATGGCGAAACAAGCCGCGCTTTCGGACAAGTTATGCGCCAGCAAAGCCGGAAGCATCAGAAATTCCCGTCCGGTCGAAGTAACCGAATTGACGACATACGGAGTCATCGCTTTGTGCATGCCAGTAGCAATTACGAAAGGAAGCAGCGCAGACAGGATTCCCACTGCGATCCACCCCACATGATTGAAGAGGAACAAGACGGCGGTTGTCAGGTAACTGCCCATTGTAAAGCCCAACGGACCCAGAATCAAAAGCGTAACCGGAACCGTAAACAACAGCGCCATCATCGGAATAAAAAATACACGAATCGGCTTCGGTGAAATTTTGGTAAATAGCTTCTCCATGTAGGCGTAGAAGAGAACACCTAGTATGGAAGGAAACACTTGAGACGCATAGTTAACGTTGGTAACGGAAAGAGACAGAAAATTTGCCCCTTCAGCCATCATCTTCGTCATATCCGGGAATAACAGAACGCTCATCGCGGCTGCAGCCACAATATGGTTTGCTTTTAATTTCGCGGCTACGGTAAGCGCAATCAAAATCGGCAGGAAGTAAAAGACCGAACTGCTAATGAAGGTTAAAATCAAATAAGTCTGACTTGTTTTGTCTGCCAAATTTAGAGTAGACAAGAGCAACAGCAAAGATTTCAAAATTCCAGCTCCGGCCATAGCGGGAATCAGCGGCTGGAATACGCCGACTAGAAAGTCTAGAATGACGGCTCCGACTTTTTTCTTGCTTTTCTCCTGCTTGTCTTGTACGGATTCTGTAGCGCTTCCATTTTCGCCGCCAAAGTTACCTAACTTCTGTATCTCGTCATAAACCTCTATAACCTGGTTACCAACGACGACCTGAAACTGTGCTCCTTTAACGACGCTCAATACGCCTGGTACTTTCTTTAGAGCCTCCACTTCTGGCTTGTTTTCATCAGCTAATGTAAACCGGAGTCTTGTTGCGCAATGACCTAAGTGAACAATATTTTTCGGGCCACCTACTCTTTGCAAAATTTCGGATGCCATTTGTTTGTGATCCACTTGGAATCCCCCTTCATGATGAGAAGTTTATAGCGGACAAAAAAAAGCAGAACCCAAAAGATTAAAACATCCCCAAAGGAATGAAAAAATCTTATGGATCCTGCCTGCATTACCAGTAACATGTCCGCTCTATTAACTTAAGTACAATTTAACATACTTGTTTATGGGATGCAAGAGCAGGTATTAAATTTTTTCATATGCTTTTAGCCTCAGCTACGAATTCGTGAGTAATGAAACCGACTAGAAAGGTTAACAACGTATAAAAGACCGCTATTCTCGAGTATCGTTTGTCCTTTCCCTTTGCCTACGATTTGCAGAACGTATGGGATCCAGGCACGTTGGTTAAATTGATCGCCGAAGTCCGCAAACTGACAGGCACCTGGCATTTTCGCCACCTCATATAATGGACGCCTCCATGCCGTCCGTAAGTCGGATCGGCATGGAGCGTGCGTGCCCCGGTCAGCCGCCTTGACAATCCTCAACCTATATAAGTTTCTCCAACTACCAGTTTCGTTCTTTCGTTAACTTGACTCCCATCACCCTTTATTTACAATAACCTTCTTTATGGTGATAATTCCAGCTCACCCTACTAGTCATTGAAAGATAATACCCTTTAACGGCATACGGTGACGAAACCCGCCACACGCCAAAATTCGAGCAGCTTTTCCTTTGAACCAAGCTGCTGGAAAATATGATCACTTTATCATTCGGTGCAAGATTCTTGCTCCATACTAACGGGAGTCTGCCAAAGGAAATATTTAATGAACTCGGAATATGTCCAGTCGAATATTTACTGACATCCCTGACATCTAGAATCTTCACATTTGCATGCGGTGATGAGATAGGTCCCAATCTTCAAAACTCACATTAGTAAGGGATCGTAGAGGCCACGATTGTATTATTAACCATAAACTAAACAGTCCAATTGAAATGACGAATCACTGTCATCATACTATACTTCCTCCATCCTAAGCTCAGCAGATATTAAGATATATGCGCAAGCTCATTTATTGGAATTATTCACCCAACGAATATACCGCTAACTGCCCTATCCCTTGGTACAATGATTCGGACGACCCTGCCAAAACAAGTATCGAGGAAACTGCGAGCCCCACACATGGCGTCCAGCCCGCCCCAATTGCCAATCCAAGGATAAATGAACCAAGCCAGCCACCGTATTTTTTTCCGTTTCCCAACTGCTTAGAACTCATTAAAAACTTGAGTTTGAGTATCCCCATCATTTGTAGGCCAAACACCACAATCAATAGTCCGTCAACCTTCTCAATCAGATCCCTGCGTAAGGAGACAAAATTACCTATAGCGGAGGCAGTAGCCCCATGATCACAAAGATAACACTAAATCACAAGGATGAAGCCCAATGAACGTACGACCATAATTTTACGATTCACGACAAAGCGACCCCTGCAATCATCGTGTCGGATATATGTGAAACATACGCCGGCCGGAGAGGGAATACGTAAGGCGACAAAAACGAGAGTACGCCTGCTGCAAATACTACTAATAACGTTATCTCCTCCAACTTCTCCCCTCCTCATTAAATAAGAGTATCGCTCGCAAACAGTATTGCAATTTTATCTTATTATTTTTATCGGAATAATGGACTAAACTTGACTTCGTCTCTACACATGTTAAAATTCTATTCATCAATTGATATAGTACTTATTATGAAGAGATTGTTGGTTTCATAGTTTTTTTCAGTGTATGGAGAAGCATTTTTGATTTGCTATATTGGTCAAAACATATAGTGTAGGATCCTTAACATATATCACCAAGTTGAAGTGAGGTTATAAATGAATGGAAGAGATGCTAAAGTGTGCAAAGCTTTTCAAGGAAGATCTATATAAGCAACTGGCTAGAATAGGTAAATGTCTATCAAGTGACAAACGTCTTGAAATCTTGAATGTACTATCACAAAGTCCCAGAACAGTGGAGAAATTAGCCGCATGTACAGAAATGAATATAGCTAATGTTTCTCGTCATCTACAGGTCTTACTGGACGCTAAGCTTGTTAAGTTCACAAAGAAAGGAACTTACGCCATATACTCACTAGCAGATCCTGAGATCACTGACTTCCTCTCTTCACTATGGAAGATTAGTGAGAAGCAAATTCCTGATATCAGGAGAATGAAAGATGACTTTTTAAACAACTTGAATGACATCCATACCCTATCCATGGATGAAGTAAAGAAAAAACTAGATGAAAACTCCATTATCTTAGTTGACTTACGCCCCAAAGAAGAGTTTGAAACAGGACATATTCAAGGAGCAATTTCAATGCCGATGGAAGATCTAGACGTATTAATGGGAGAGTTACCGGAGGAAGCTGAAGTGGTCGCTTATTGTAGAGGGCCATTATGCGTTTATTCGGCACTTGCTACGCAAAAATTGCAAGTTGAGGGATTCAAGGCGTATCGTATGGAAGACGGAGTGAATGAGTGGCAGGAACATTTTCATTTACATTAACCAATCTAAGCCTCATCTAAAAAAGACTTCGAAGCCCACATATTTGTGACTTTGAAGTCTTTTTGTGAATAATGCAAACCTGGACATTATACGACTTGATTAGAGCGAATAATACTCATTGACATTTAGCTTTACTATTCCAATCCGTGTGCTGCAATATAGCTACTTGTAAGTTCCTCTCCAGAATCGATAGTTACTTTTCCTTGAGTTCCTACGGGAATGCCGGCCTTTATCAATAATTGACCAATATGGCAATTTTCTTCTGCTTTTTGCATCAAAGCTTCTGTCATGCTTATGTCTTCATTGGTCGCTCCTGGATTCAGAACAACATGCGGGCGATGGGTAATACTTAATTGATCACCTTGAGTTATATTACCTTCTGTATCCATAAAGAATCCTGTCACAGGAAGTTTATTTTTATCTAACATATATGCTAAGGTCATCGTGTAACAAGCTACTGCAGAAGAGATAAGAAGTTGTTGTGGTTCAGCCCCTTTACCACTTCCCCCTTTGGGGACTGGAATTGCAATTTGAGTTTGTAGATTGTCACTTTTAATGCGTCCATCACCCTTTGCATCTTTGTACCAAACCGTATTCATGTTTATTGTTTTTTCTGCCATATTAACATCCCCTTTTAGGTATTGTAAGTCCAAAACTTCGTAGGTTAAGATTCATTACTCTATGAGATTTGACAAATTTCTCACTATCTATGAGGCCATAGCCCCGCTACCTGTTGCTGTAATTGCTTTACGATAACATGTATCTTGTACATCTCTTCAAGTTTCAGGCACAGTAAAGATGTAGCTGTCGGTTTCTTTCGGATTTTGAACCTAACTGATAGCCAGAGTACTAAAATCAATTTCTACAATGTACTATAGATCCGGGTTTCTGGCTCAGCTTGAAGCAGGTCTTTAAGGCCAACAACGACATCATTATTAAACAGATCACTTTCGAGATACGCCTTAAGCATCGGTTCACTGTTAAAGCCATGTAAAACTTGAACATCCTCATCACACACAAGCAATTCTTTAGAAACTGCACCGGAAATACCAGACAGGAACAGCTCTTTTATAAGTTGTATAAAACCTTTACAGCCGCCATGCGTTCTGGTGCATTAATTTTCAATGTAATTTGAAGCTATGCTTTTGCCATAGAAATCAAACCTCCAATTAAATTATGTATCGCTCGTTTAATATATCAATTAATCAATTGATCAATTGAATTTTATTATATAATTTCACTAACGTCAAGTATACAACTAACTTACAAAGTGAAAAATTATAAATATTCTTCATGTATTTGTAATTGAACTCCCACCAATAGTTACCGCTTTCATACCTTATTTCATATTGAAGCCCTCATTGATATAACACTGTAATTTATGTAATGCTTCACATGTCAAACGGGGTAGTACCAGCGTCGCTGTCACTATGGGCAAAGTAGACGGATTAATATGTTAAATATAAGTGCTGGGAATTTCGCTATGATTGGAGAAATACCAGCGTCTCAAACGTATGGAATAATCCTACATTTATCTTGTTGGGTTGTTTACGTTAATGGGCAAAGACAGAGCTAGGCTGCCGACATTGATCGGCAGCCTAGTCTTAGTTGGAGATTGAACTATCGTTTCCCGTTAGTTTAATGATCTGACTTATTTCTTCATCATTACATCAAGAAAATGTAAAGTGTGCATATTAGCTTTTACCCCAATATGCACACGCCAACGCCATCAACATATTTACAGTTAGATACCGTTCTTTTGATAATTTTCTTGCTACCCGTCCGTGTTATTCTCAGTCTATCTTAGCTTTTTAAAATAATCGAATAACGCATGAATTTCTTTATAGGATACATCCCCATTTATTGACATCGTTTCGAAAGTTACGCCTTCATAATTTGAAAACAAGTAATCCTGAGACTCAAAACCTAAGAGTTGATAAAAACTTTTCCTTTTAATTCTTTGATTATTATTAAGAAATTTAGGGTTAACTTCTTCAATATTCAGGCAAATCCGATAGTTAGAGTATTTATTTATTATCTCATTAACAACTGCTTTCCCGTACCCTTTATTTTGATATGCTTTACTAATTGCCAAATACAATATGTAAAGCATATCGTTTTTTACGATTAGATAATTCATTCCTACCAGCGTGTAATCATCATATATTCCATAAAACAAATGGTCGGTATCATTGCTTATCTCTACCAATTTATTATATGAGATCATCTCTTCTTTAGGAAACGAATCATCATAGATTTTTTTTATCTCATCAATATTCTCGTTATTAACTCTTTTTAATACTACAGTCATAAATTTCTCCTCGCTCTATTTTTTAAGAAGATTTCGTACTTATGCCAATCGCTTTGATATGAAAAAAAATATATATGTGTCTATCTCTTACAGGTCACAGTTCAAATTCTCAGGATCCTCTCTTTAAGTGCTCTTTAGTTTACCACTTGATTTTGAATTTTACCTTCTTTCTTTCCATACAACATGTAATATAGAAAAAGTGTAGCTAATACAATTAATCCGAGTATTACATACAAACCACTATATCCTGTAGCTGGAATTATCAAACCGATAATCGATGGGCCAAATCCGTTCCCTAGATCATAGAATATAAAGAACGTCGCAGTTGCTAAGCCAACTCGGTGAGGTTCGGCTAAATTGATGGCTATGGCTTGAGTTATGGAAGAAATATTACCAAATCCCAGAGCAACTAATGCTCCTACCAATAACAATGTAAAGCTACTGTTAACTGAGCTTAAAAGAAGCATCCCTACTCCATATATAATAAGAGCCGGATATATGATAATGTTAGCACCTTTTTTGTCCATTATTCGTCCTGTAAAAGGTCGTGATATTAAGACAAAAACAGTATATACCATAAAGAAGAAACTTGCTGTGTCTATTAACCCTAACTCCAAAGCATAAATATTTAAATATGAAACTATGCCGGAAAAACAAAAAGTCATGAAAAAAATAATAATTGCTATCGGCATTACTTTTGGCTCAACAAAGTCAGAGATTTTTATTCCCTTTTTATTGTTCTTCTCAGTCTTGTACGTTGCGGGAAACTTCAGAAAAAATGCGATTACTAAGCTAAAAATTCCAAGCAATAGACTTAAAGAAAAAATCATTTCAAAGTTTGAGTTTTGACTCAAAACTAAACCAATAAATGGACCGATTCCTGTGGCCAAGGCCGTACTAATTGCAAAATAACTTATCCCTTCACCTTTTCGTGGTGCAGGAAGGCTAAATACAACAACCGTACTCACAATTGTAGATATAATACCCACTGTGATACCGTTTAAAAGCCGATTTAATATGAGAAAGTTAACATTAAGATGAACGAAATAAAGTAATGTTGTTAAAATTAATAAAAACAAGCTGGTCATCAAGATTTTTTTGGAATGTACAAGACGTCCTGTAAACAAACGCCCTAATAATGAACCGATAATAAAAATACCTGCGACGATACCAGCTTGACCGGTTGATGCATCAAATTCATTAATTGCATAAAGAGTGATTGTCGCGTTTAATAAAAAGAAAATTAATGTCATAATGAAATTGACAGACGAAAGAATAATAAAGTTTTTCGTCCACAATTTAGGATTCGTTTGGTTCACAGCATATTCTCCTGTCTGTAGATTTTGGTAAATACCTGATATGCAAGTGAGCTAATATTCTGCATTAAAGGAATAAATAATTTGTTATAAAAATTCATAATAAAATGAGACCCATATGAAGGTCTCATTTTATTTGAACAACACAATCTCCAATGCGACTCATATTCCAACCTCTCGCAGTGCACATTAAAAAGTGTACGATTCGCCGTCTTCGGGAACTAATAAATTAGAGGTGAATCCCTTTTCTTCTCCAAAGCTTTTTAGTTCTTTTCTAGATAATATCCAATGATTAACTGCTTCCATATGGACTGAGATAATTTTGGCGTTAGGAGCCGCCTTATGCACCTCGTAAACATCTTCTTTGCCCATTATAAGTGAGCCCAAATCATGCCAACTATTATTTCCAGCGTTCAACACGATAATCTCAGGAGTGTGGGAAATGATTTCTTTTTCGACACCGTCATACCATACTGTATCTCCGGCTAAGTATAACGTCTTCTCGTTGGCATGTTTGAAGACAACACCACATACCTGACCCATCATTTTTAATAAATCTTTCCCTCTGCCGTGCTCGCCTTTTGTTTTAATTAACTGAATACCTTCAAAAAGCGTATCTTCAGCAAGGACTTCTACTTGTTGAAAACCGTCACTTTCAACTTGTTTAGCATCTTCTTCGTTTTGTACAAAAACTTTAGTGCCTTTTGGAAGCACTGCTTTTGCTATATCATCGTAGTGATCTAGATGCAAATGAGTCAGAATAACAGCATCGACATCCTTAATGATGTCGTAAACGGACATTGGCAAATCAATTATAGGATTTCTCAAATCCTCTCTGATCCCCGCCGGGAATGGACCATACAGACCTTTGTACGCAAGTAATGGATCGACTAGGAACTTTTTACCTGCATAGTGAACAATGATTGTTGCATTTCGAACTTGTTGAATGTGCATATTTATATATAATTCTCCTTCTGTTTTTTTATTTTGTTTGTTGATAATGATAAGTTTATACTAGATGTAACCTTCAAATACACAGATTAAATAAAGTGTATTGGTCTTTTTACTTTATTTTTTAAAGGAGATGCGTTTGATTTGGATCAAACAGATAAACGAATTATTGAAGAGCTGAGTCAAAATAGTCGAATTACCATGAAAGAATTAGGGGAAAGAGTGCACCTAACTGGACCTGCAGCAGCAGCCCGGGTAGAAAAACTTGAGGATACTGGAGTTATAGAGGGATACAGCATTAAAGTTAATCACGCAAAATTAGGATGTTTTACGTATGCATTTCTAAATATCTATATTAAAGATACACACCATCAACCATTTCTTTCATTCATTCATTCTAAAGAGGATCACATCCTAAATAATTACAAAATAAGCGGTGATGGATGCTATCTGCTTGAATGTAGGTTTCCAAGTAATGAAGCGTTAAACCAATTTTTATTAGAGTTAAACAACTACGCTAACTACAAATTATCCATTGTAATCGAGAAAACCTTGTAAACAAGAACGTCAAAGAAACTTGTATTTCTGAGAAACGAACCCATCAGAAAAAGATCCACCCTTAAAAAGAGTATATTAAGAAGGTTTTTAAACTAACCTGCCCGTTAGCCTAGTCCCCATGAATAAATAAAAGTTCCGAATTTATTTTTGTATATGGAACTTCGAGTTATTTGAGACACATATTGTCTAAAATATACAGCTTGGATATACTTATTTCAATAAAAAGCCTAAGAAAGGACATAATACTGAAGGTGTGCCTTTTGTTTTTAATCGAAGATTTAAACTTCATCCGACAATAACTGTAATTGTTTTTTCAATTGTTCAAATTGAACAAAACGACCTTCGCGTAGATATTCTCTCCCATCAAGAAAAACCAAGATCGTCGGCACAGAAAAAATTAAAAACCTTCCTGTGATCTCCTCCACTTGACTAGCATCAACATGAGCAAGTGCCAATTTAGGGTATAGATTAAGCATTGTTTTGAGCTTAGGGTAAATGGCATAGCATACATTACAATCATCTTGAGATACGTATAACATACTCAAAGGATTACTTCCGATGAAGGTTTCTATTTCTTGTATTGAGGTTAAGTCCACTGAACGCACGCTCAAATTTCTCCTCTCTTAAAATGACCATTTCATATTCATTGTTTAAATCCTTTTTCCAGACAAAAAATATTTACAAAAGTAGAAGTTTTTTTCTCATTATTGTGTGTATCGTTCTAGAAATCTGGCTACGATTTGATCAGCCGTCTCAGTGCCCGTAAAAAATATGCCCTCCTATTGTTCCAACACAAGTTACATGAGTTTATCTTCTCCCAAAGTCTGCCGCTCCTTTACTGGTAAACCAAAAATCCAAAAAGGGCACCTGTCCCTGGTGAAGCATCGTGAATTTCTTGTAGAGGTCCCACCCAACTTGATGTAAAACTGGAGAGTCCAACTTCACGTCAAAATGGTCGTCGTAAATGGCAATAACTTTAGCTTGACCGGCCATCCATGTTGGTTTACCAACTAAATATGACTGCAGATCATAAGGAAGCTTTGGCTCAAATTTAATATTCTTTTCAGCTAGCCGTGGTTGAATAGCAATAGTAACTACAGTTGTCTAAAATTGTTTTCCATTGGCTTCTAAGCAGATTGTACCGTCTTCTTCTTGATGAATCGAAGTTACACGTGTGTTAAGCTGGATTGCTCCTTATGGCAAAGTAGCACTTATCGCCTCAATCATAGACTGTACTCCACTAACAAATCTTAGTGAGGGCTCCATTGCCTCATGTGGCAAAAGATGTTGTTGTGGTGTTTCATGTTGGGAACGTTCTAAGAGCATTCGTCCTTTGTTATTTGTTAAATTGATTAAATGTCTCCAAACCCAGTTCTTTTGTGAGTTGAGTAATAATTTTCTCATAGTGTGGCCAGACCATGTAGGTCCAAGATCGAATTTTCCGAGTTCCAATGTTTATCACCGGAGCATTTTTTAACTTGGTTTCTCATTGTTTCTCTCCTTCATCCATGTTTCATCAGGGAGTCACATATGTTAAAAGATTATCTTCTCTATATGATGATATTGAGTCACTCTCAAACTGCATCCGCTACGTTGCAGGAAGCGCTCTCAGAACAAAAAAAGAATCGACAACATTATTTCATTATAATGTTGTCAATTTTCACATCAATTAACCAATTTAAGAATTTTGTCTTTAAGGACATTTTTTTGATTTACACCAACCATAGTATCAACGAGCTTACCATCTTTAAAAAGCAACAAAGTTGGAATACTTCGAATACCAAATTGTGAAGCTAATTCGGTTTCCTCGTCGACATTAACTTTTGCCAACGTTGCCTGTCCTTTCAGCTCATCAGCTAATTCTTCCACAATAGGAAGCTGAATTTTACAAGGTCCACACCATGGAGCCCAAAAGTCTACCAAGGTCACGCCAGACTGGATTTGATTTGAAAACGTATTTTTTGTCAATGCAGTTGCTCCCACTGGAGATCCCCCCACTAAATATAATTTATCATTAACAATTATTCAATTGATTAGTTGAATTATAAATCTATACTCTCCTTCTGTCAAGAGTGAATCACATTTCTCTGAAGGTTCTCTCCTGGTGAAGCACCTCTGTTAGTTTCAAGCACACGGTTATATATCCCTTCATTGTGACTTGTGATTTGATCTGAACTAAAATTTAAATGAGCTTTGTTTACATAAGCGTTTCTCATTTCTAGGTATTTCTGTTCGTTACTTAACAGACTAATTGTTTTTCTGGCCATCTCATTTTTATTACCTACAGCAGCCAGGTAGCTAGTTTTCCCGTTGATAATAAGCTCAAATATATCATCCAACGTACGAACCTATCGTTTTCGCAAAATAAAGGACCTCAAAGCCAATACAGGCTTAAGGTCCATAAAGTTGGGAATGAGTTATCATTTAGTCATACTCAATACGGCACGGAATCGTGTCTTAGCTGACATCATTTTCTCGTATGATTCACTAGCTTGTTCCACGGGAAAACTTCGATCATAGGTCCTACATCGGTCAGTACACTAAATCGAACCGCCGCTTCAACTTCCATCGATTGTCCTGTAAACGATCCCCAAACAGTATGGGGTCCCTTCAAAAAGTCCATGGCAGACAGTTCATTGGAGAGTGTTTATCTTACAACAACTTATAGAAATTCCACTACTTTTTTTACTATAAAAACAACAAATCTTAGATCAGTAAACAACAAGTACTTGGTTTGTTATTAGAAAACTTCCCCCGTCTTTACTGGCTTTACGGGCACTTATATTGTCTCACTTTGATGTTATAAGTTGTCTCAATTGATAATATAATCAGTCTCAATTGATAATATAAACCACACAGCCCCGTGTTCACTCTCTTAGTTTCGTTGTCTCATCGCCTCAAATAATAGCACCGTAGAGGCCATCGCTGCGTTCAGTGATTCCGCTTGCCCCTGCATCGGAATGAATACCGACTCATCCACTATGCGCGCGGTAGCAGCAGAAATACCTTGACCTTCGTTTCCGATCACAAGCCAAGTGGAAGCACGCAAATCTATGGTATAGCATGACAAGCTCGCATCCAACGAGGTGCTGAGCAAGCGGGCACCTTTACTTTTGGCCTGTGGCAAAAGCTCCTCCAGACTGCCCTCAATCACCGGCAGGTGAAACAACGATCCCATCGTGGAGCGGATCGTTTTGGGATTGTACAGGTCGGCGCAGCCATGACCCAATATTACGCCTGCGGCTCCAGCAGCGTCCGCGCTGCGGATGATGGTGCCTACATTGCCGGGGTCCTGCACCCCGTCCAGCACCATTACCAGTGCATCCGGCTGCTCCAGCAATGCCGGGAATGCGCTGCGCTCCTCCTTACGCACGATGGCAAAGACCGACTGCGGCGTCTTCGTATCGGTGCATTTTGCAATGACCGCCGCTGACACGGGAACCCATTCCATCGGCTGGTCGGCGGGGTTCAGGCCATTCAGCTCGGCGGGAATGCCCTTGTCCAAATCATAGGCGATGGTTTCGACAGCCGCGTCCGAACGCAGCGCTTCCTGCACCAGATGAATACCCTCGACTATATATTTATGCTGCCGTGTGCGATGCTTTTTCTCCAGCAGTTGCGCCCACTCTTTTACACGCGCATTATTCGGTGAAATGATTTCCATTCGTTTAACCTTCCGTTTCTTTGTCCGTTTCAATAAAAATAAATGATGTTTCACTTGTAATTGAACATCAAGCCTTCATTAGGCTGCAAATGCCAGCTCCAGCTTGGTCAGATCATCCTTGTGGCCCACAATGACCAGTACATCACCTGGTTCCAGACGATCTTCGGCATAAGGTGAAATGTTCATTTCCTGATTTCTGCGAATCGCCATCACATTGCAGCCGAAGCGTGCACGTATGTCTAACTCCTTCAGGTTTTTTCCAATCATGGAATCGGCGGCTCTCATCTCCAAGATACTGTAATCCTTGGACAGCTCGATATAATCCAAAATGTTGGGGGATGTCAAATGATGGGCTACCCGTAGCCCCATATCCCGTTCAGGATAAACGACTTTATCTGCACCTATCTTTTGCAACACTTTTCCATGCAACTCATTTTGTGCCTTGACCACAAGAGCTGGTACGCCCATGTCCTTGAGAATCAATGTCGTCAGAATACTGGCCTGTATATCTTCGCCAATCGCAACTACGATTACGTCAAAATTTCGGATACCCAGCGCTCGCAGCGCTTCCTCATCCGTCGAGTCGGCAGACACCGCATGCGTCACAATATTCGACATTTCCTGTGTACGCTGCTCGTCCGAGTCAATAGCCAGCACATCAAAACCCATCTCACTCAGCGCACTGGCAACACTGGAACCAAAACGTCCCATGCCAATGACCGCATACTGTTTTTTTGCCATTCCTTCTTTACCTCCCGATCACCATACTGTCCGTCATAGTATAGCATATCATGCTACAAACATAAATTTTGACATACTTATGCCAAATGCTTCTCCATGTATACTGGACAACAGCCCAAGCCATAATACATTCGATCACTACTACAACATACGGGAGGTACACATGCCCATTACAATGGATTTACGACAAGCAATTGTTCACAAAGTACACGGCAAATCAGAAGCTGATCTTACGGATATGATTATTGGGTCAGTGGACGGACCTGAGGCCGCTTTGCCTGGATTGGGTGTCATTCTTGAAATCGCTTGGAAGCATATGAGCCCAAACCAACAGCACGATTTCATCCACTTGGCACATGAACAAATCGATAAAATCAAACCCGTGCCCTTAACCTAACTCTAGCTATTTAACTTTTTGTTCCAATTTAATTGTGCTCATTATTTTACCCGTATTCGAAAAAGAGAATAGTCCACTCGCATTAACATCGAGTGGACTATTCGTTGTATACACTAAATGACTAAGATCAAACTGTTCTGCTTATTCAATCTTATGGAGCCATTTCTAGAAACTTAGCTGTCGGGTTTTTCTCCATAGCCGTACGCATGGCATACTCGTTTTCGAACAAGGCGACATAATTGCCCTTCTTATCCTTTACCAGCGTAGAGTTAATACGGAACTTGCTCGGATCAATCTGCTCATCCACAATCCAACGTGCAAATTGGAATGGCATACGCTGAAGCTGTACATCAACTCCATATTCACCCTTCATGCGGTACTCAAAAACTTCAAATTGCAGTTGGCCGACGACACCCAATAGCGTATCGTCAAAGCTTACCGTACGGAACACCTGAATCATACCTTCCTCGGTCAACTGGTCAATACCCTTCAGATACTGTTTGTGCTTCAAGGCATTTTTCACCGTTACCTTGGCAAAAATCTCAGGCGAGAAGGTCGGCAATTCATCAAACACAACCTCGCTACCTTGGCTGAGTGAATCACCAATACGGAAAATTCCCGGGTCAAACAATCCAATAATATCGCCAGGAAAAGCCTCCTCGACAATATCACGGTCCTGTGCCAGGAACTGCTGTGGCTGAGACAACTTAATCTCCTTGCCCATCCGTACATGCTTAACACTCATCCCGCGTTGAAACTTACCGGAGACAATACGCAAAAATGCAATACGGTCACGGTGAGCCGGGTTCATGTTCGCCTGAATTTTAAATACATAGCCAGTAAATTTTTCGTTTGTTGGCTCAATTTCCCCAGCAGTACTACGGCGTGGCTCCGGTTTAGGAGCAAGCTGAAGGAAGTTTTCCAAAAATGTTTGTACACCAAAATTATTAATCGCACTGCCGAAGAATACCGGTGTTAATTCTCCGCGCTGTACTTTCTCCATGTCAAAAGGGTCACCCGCGACATCAAGCAACTCCAAGTCTTGGCATAATTGGTCATGCAAATATTCGCCCGCCATCTCACGAATGATCGGATCATTGTAATCTTCCACTTTTTGTACTTTAATCGTGGAATGGTCATCTCCCTGAAACAGCTCGACCTGATTTTTGACACGGTCATAGACACCGCACAGCTCGCGTCCTGTACCAATCGGCCAATTCATAGGCACCGAACGGATGCCTAGCACCTGCTCCAACTCCTCCATCAAATCAAAAGGACTGCGTCCCTCACGATCCAGTTTGTTAATGAAGGTGAAAATCGGAATTCCACGCTTCGCACAAACTTGAAACAGCTTAATCGTTTGCGCTTCCACACCCTTCGCTACGTCAATCAGCATGACTGCACTATCTGCTGCTGTTAATGTACGATACGTGTCTTCACTGAAGTCCTGGTGACCTGGGGTGTCCAGAATGTTGATGCGGTGACCATTATAATCAAATTGCATCACTGAGGATGTTACAGAGATCCCCCGCTGTTTTTCAATCTCCATCCAGTCACTCGTGGCGTGTTTGCTTGCTTTACGCGCTTTAACTGAACCAGCAAGACGAATCGCGCCCCCGAACAGCAGCAGCTTTTCCGTCAGTGTCGTTTTACCCGCATCCGGGTGAGAAATAATCGCAAACGTACGCCGTTTGTCGACTTCCTGTTGAAGTATATCTGTTGTTTTACTCATTTCACATATCCCTTCATGATCAAATCCATTGCATTCCCTCAAGCTATTCATAAAAAGGCCATGATGCACGCCTGTTCTCATAAGTTCATCGGCTCTATCGGCTCATTGCCGTTAGCTCCATTATTCGGCGTACCCCGTTACCATATTCATTATAAATACGATCTATTTACATGTTTTAGCCTGCCTTTAACTTATAATCAGTTGCAAACTGAAAACCTGAGACTAAGCTATTATAGCACACTCCGAACGCAAAGCATCCCCTTACGTCCTGAACAGGACATAGGGGGATGCAGGACAAATCGGGATTACTGAACGCCGCCTACTCGCCAGATGACATTATCTTCATCCTGACCGCTAACCGGCCACCACTTGAAGCCATCTTGCTCCAATAGCTTGTGAGCACCTTCCGGTCCCCATGAGCCTGCAGCATAGGTTTCCAGCGTATCCGGGGTCTGCTGCCATGCTTTGGCGATTCGATCGACGAATCCCCATGCCGTGGCAACCTCATCCCAACGCGTGAAGTACGTCGAATCACCCTCAATCGCATCCATCAGCAACCGTTCATAAGCCTCCGGTGAGTTGATACCCACCATACAGCTTTGGCAAAAATCCATAGCCAATGGCTCAATATCTGATTCCGAGCCAGGTTTCTTGGCATTGATTTTAATGTAAATGCCCTCCATTGGATTGACCCGAATTACGAGCAAGTTCGGTTCCAGCTTATGCTTTTGACCGAGGTACACGTTCGTTGGCATGCTCTTAAATTCCACAACAATCTCCGTTGTTTTTACAGGGAGACGTTTGCCCGTACGAATATAGAACGGTACGCCAGCCCAACGGAAATTATCAACAAACACGCGTGAAGCAAAATAAGTCTCTGTGTTTGACTGTGGATCAACCTTGTCTTCTTGGCGATACCCCGGCAACTGCTGACCGCGATAACTGCCTTCGGTGTATTGACCACGCACCACATTGGTTTTCACATCGTCAGACGTTTCAAAAGGGCGCAGCGAACGCAGCACTTTCACCTTTTCATCACGGATATCCTCAGGCAACAAACGACTAGGTGGTTCCATCGCAATCATCGTTAGCATTTGCAGCATATGGTTCTGTCCCATATCCCGCAAGGCGCCGGAATGATCGTAGTAACCTCCGCGTTCCTCCACCCCTACCGTTTCACTAAGCGTAATTTGCACATTGGCAATATGCTTATTATTCCACAGTGGTTCAAAGAAGGCGTTCGCGAAGCGGATCACCTCAATATTTTGTACCATTTCCTTGCCAAGATAGTGATCAATCCGATAAATTTCTTCTTCGGCAAATACTTCTCGTATTTCAACGTTCAATTCTTGGGCAGATTCGAGGTTATATCCGAATGGCTTCTCAATTACAAGACGATTCCACCCCTTGCCATCCATCATGCCGCCATCTTTCAAGCTCTTAGACACGCTTCCGAATAATTCAGGAGCCAAGGCCAAATAAAACAACCGATTTCCCGGTATGTTAAACTTGCTTTCTATAGACTCCGTCTGCTGTCTCAACTCATGGAACCCTTCGACATTGTTGATATCCAGCGATTTATATTCAAAATGCTCGGCAAATGCCTGCCATTCTTGATCATTTTCTGCTTTGTAGCGACTAAACTCCTGTATGGAAGCATACAGATCATTACGAAATTCTTCCTCTGTGCGAGGACGCCTTGCTACACCAATAACGGCAAAATCCTCAGCAAGCTTGCCTTCGCGGTACAAGCTGTAAATAGCAGGAAAAAGCTTGCGACGAGCCAAATCGCCCGTAGCGCCAAAAATAAACAGAACTGCGCCTTGCGTCACAACAGATTCTTTAGCAGGTATGTCAGCCATGTAGTACCTCATTCTTCCCATGTCAAGATTCCGCAATCCGCAATCCCCGAAATCCGCATGTAGTATTGTGTATATTTATACAAGATCATACTTGATTTTCGAAAAACATGGAACTAAAGATTTGATGATATTTTAGCATATCCTACATGGATAAGCTATCCGATGAATCATCAATTTACCTTATAAGTCAGTATTCAATCGTGATGAGCGGAAAACCGAGCGTTATACGTGTATCCTGCTGTTCCCTATCTTCATGTACAGCCATCTGCATCTGGACCTGATGCTCACCGCTTTGAATCATTAACGGCAGCTCTGGAGCTTCATAGGATATAGCCACAGTAGTCGCATCCGTATATCTTTCTTTGGCCTGCATGGAGATGTTCCCTGTTAAGCTTGCCTCTGTTAGTTTCAACAGTTGATCTTTGGATTCCTTTGTATGCAGCGAACGCTGAAGGGCCGTGTTCCACTGCGCTGGAATCCCCATAGACTTTAATTGCTCAGCACAGAGCTTATGAATCTGAATCAACCGCTCACGTCCTGCATCGTTGCTCTCCAGTTGAACGACTACATACCACTGCCCAGTTTGACGTTCCATTACATTTAAGCGGATTTTTAGATCCTCACTATTACGAACAGAACGATAAACTGTGTGTCCATTTTCCACGAGTTTGTTTACTGTGGGTATATTCAGCTGATCAGCTATCTGTGCCGCCATATCTGCCGGCTCTTCATGCTTAGAAATCCAATCGCCTTGCCACTTCACAACCAGCTTATCCAGCGTACCCGGGGTCTTATCCGAGATGGTTAACAATGAGCGTAAAGCCGTTTCTGCCTCACGGGAATCATATCGGTTGGTCTGAAGGGTTCCGTAACGCCAGCCAGCCAGTATCAACAACGTTCCTAATACCAAAATCGTAATAATCCCTTTTTTAATCAACTCTGCTTTTAGCATTATCGTTCCTCCCGCTCCTCAACCATCCGCTTCCCACACCTACGCTCTGGATACTTTCTTTTTCGGCTGGTTTGAAATCTATGAATCTATCAATATCATTCCCGTTGTCAGAGGTTTTATACACACAGCAATACGGCAAAAGAACTTCTAAAATATTCATCTGCCTACTGGGTATTCGACCATACATCGTAGGCACCGTAAGAATAGACTATGATCACAATGCATCTTACACCAAAAGAGGTGAAATCATGTTTCCGATTTATCCTGTAAATGAAGCCAGTGTGGCACCTCATGGTGGACGTCTGGTCTGTGCCGTTATGCGTGATGGTACACGACACATCGGCATCTTAAGTGGGTGTAGCAAAGGCAAGCTGATGTTGAACGGATATCCACCTTCCTTTCCTGGCAGTCTCTATGCCGGGAGCTACAGTAACAAAGGAAAACAACCCCCCAAAAAGATTTCCTCTAAAAAGAAAAAAAGGAATCCTAAAAACAAAGTTCGTACCTCTGCCAAACTAAATGCCTTAATTAAGCCGCCCAATGCACCTCTGAGTCCATCCTTTCCTTATGACGCAGGCGGATTTGCTGGAAATGGCTATAGTAGTTATGGAAATGGCAGAGCAGGCTATCGCGGTGGGTATGGCGGATATGGATACGGGGCCGGGATTGCACTAGATCTGGCCTTAATCGCCTTTTTATTCCTCCTGATCTAAACACCTTGTTATAGAACACAAAAAACCGGAGAACTATTATCGTCTCCGGTTCTTTGTATTCGTTTATTCTACATTCTACTCTGCTAATCCGTTCTTATAGGCATAGATCGCCGCCTGTGTACGGTCTTCCACTCCTAATTTAGCGAGAAGGTTCGTGACATGGAACTTTACCGTCTTAATCCCGATAATCAGCTCATCTGCGATATCCTGATTAGACTTCCCTTGTGCCAACAGGCGGAGCACCTCCATCTCACGATCAGTCAGCTCCGTATGCGCGGGCGCTTCAGCCTGTGGTTGGCGGAATCGATTCATCATCTTAGAGGCCACCTGTGACTCTAGTACGGACTGTCCACGTGCAGCTGCACGGATCGCATCCGCTATTTCGGAAGCACGAGACGTTTTAAGCAAATAGCTGAATGCCCCTGCCTCAATGACCGGATACATTTTCTCATCGTCCAAATAACTCGTCAGCACAATCACCTTTGTCTCTGGAAGCAGACGAGTTACTTGGCGTGTCGTTTCGATGCCATCCATGCCATCCATGACCAGATCCATCAAAATCACATTTGGCTTGTATTCGGAAGCCAACCGTATGCCTTCTTCTCCGCTTCCGGCCTCGCCGACCACTTCAATACCTTCTTCCGTCCCCAGCACCGCCGCAAGACCAATCCGTACCATTTCATGGTCGTCTACCAGCAGTACGCTAATCGGTAATTCCGTTTCCATGATCATCGTTCCTTCCGCTTTCATCATTAATAACTGGCACAGATACCTCAATCCGTGTCCCTTTTCCCGGAGCCGTTATATACTGAATCGCTCCCCCAATTTCACTGACCCGCTCCTGCATGGTAGATAATCCGTATGAAGTCTGCTTTTTCTCATCCAGTTCAAAACCAATACCGTTATCCCGAATCGTCAGCCTGATGGAATCCGGGCGTTGCACGATACGAATTTCCATGCGGGTTGCTTTGGCATGGCGCAATGTATTAGACATCGCTTCCTGAACAATACGAAACAAGTGGTTCTCAATGCCTTTAACCAACTGTACTCCGCTTTCTATCTCAAAATCAATCTCCATCGGTACCTTTGCCTGCAACTCCTGCACTAAATCACGCAAACCCTGCTCAAGCCGTTTCCCTTCCAGATAGACAGGTCGTAGATGGAGTAGTAACGCCCGCATTTCGGATTGTGCCACAGAAGACATTTCTTCAATTAGTGCAACTTGACGCTGCGCTTTATCAAAATCCTTATCCAGCGTCCTCCCCACAGCCGTCGCCGTCATTGAAATAGCAAATAATTGCTGTGATACGGCATCATGCAACTCTCTGGCCAGCCTCTGCCGCTCCTCCACAATCGCAGTCATCCGTGCCTGTTCCGCCAACTGAGCATTATCCGTGGATAAGCGTTGTAAAGACGTAACTTGTTCCTGCCATTTACGTCCAATCCGTTCCAGCTGCTCTCCCAGTCTCCCAAGTTCATCATGCCCTAGGGGCGGCAACTCACGTGCAGGGGTTCCCTTTTCCCACATCAGCAACGTCTCTCTCAGCATTTCCAGTCTGCTTTTAAAGCGGTAGCTCTCATAAAATCCGTACATTGCCCCTGTACCAATCAACACCAGTATAACGGCTCCTGCAACTTTCAATATCATTCCCCAGGTTGGAAACGACTTCACATATCCATATGTATACAGCATATAAAAGACAACTACGCCCACAACAACACACAGGAGGATACCTTGACCCATACTGCGGGTTACCATGTTGGACGTTTTTTTATGATTCATCCCGGCTCCTCCTGATTCAATAAAATCGGATGCGGACATCGCCCGCCAAGTACGAAACGACAAACTTCACTTTATATTCACTCTGCTCAAAATGGGGAGACTTCCAAACCAGTCGATTGAGCATCCCCGCCTCATGATCCCGGTCAAACTGAATCTGTCCGAACAATACGAACATCTCCACCTCTACACCGTAATTATCCGGTAGCGTGATGTCAATGTCACCGAAGATCCCTTGTAAAAATATGACGGACTCACGTTCCTCTGGTAGAGCCAACGTCAGATCGGCATCCACATCCCCAACCACATGCCATATGCTTGTGCTACGCAGGCTCCACGGCACTTCATCCCATTTATGATTCGATATAAAATTGTGCTTGAATATGGAGCTTTGACCTTTATGCAGCTTCCTTGAACGTGAATAGAATATAGCTAATGATGCTAGTGTAACTACCACAAACAGGAACAAATGATCCAGCACTAACAATCCAGCACCAATCGCGAGCATCGTGTAACCCTTTTTGATTTTGGAATTGCGGATCTTATATATTCCGGCCAACATTAGAATCAGTGCAACCACGGAGAGGAACCCAATCCACTGACCGAATAAAATGATAATCCCGATGCCAATCCCTGCCAGTGCCAAGGCTGATTTTCTTCTCTCCATGCTGCACCCCCTTTTTGTTTATACAGGACGGAAAAGCCATAGTGGCGCAACATTCCGCCATATGGCTTTCCCGAACCATACGGATTAGGCACGATCATCGATCAATGTCCATTCCATACAGCATATCATAATGTCTTGTTTCCGAGTAGTCAGTCCTTCTTCATATCGACTGGTTTAGCACCTGTCTGAATTTTGGACTTAAGCTGTTGAAGCTGCTCATCCACTTTAAACTGTTTTTCAGCCTCAGCCGGATTAGTATATGCTTCTTCTGGAGCTTGACGGTATGGAGCACGCAGTACGTCAGCTTCAGCTTCCATTTGCATGATTTTTTCTTCCATACGGTGGAAGCCCAATGAAGCAGACCCACTTTCAATCGTATGCAAACTATTGATTTGAGACATTTGCTTTTTGGCTTTCGCCATTTGAGCACGCGATACTAACTCATTGCGCTTGTTGCGCATTTTATAGAACTCATCTTTCATGTCGTGAAGCTGTTGTACTAATTCTTTTGCTTGAAGCTCAGCTTGTGTATGCAAGTCGCGGTATTCGTCCTGCTTTTGCACAAAATAAATCTTCTCTCCCAACAGCTTGCGCGCTACTTCTTCCTGACCATTTCGCAATGCGGATTCGGCTTGCTTCTCACGCTCATTGGATACACGTACCGCTTCCTCTAAACGCTGTTTCATACGTCGTTCATTCGCCATTTGCTTGGCAACCGTTACCTCAGCCTCGTGAATTTCCGCCTCCATATCGCGCAAATATTGATTCAACATAATAATCGGATCTTCCACTTTATCCAACACTTCATTCACCGATGCTCTTGTCATATCCTTCATTCTTTTAAAGATCCCCATTATTTACGATCTCCCTTCTCAAATTGCTCTACTTTTTTGCGTAACTCTGCCAATTCTTTTTTCATTGCCTTTTTCTCGATATCTTCCATCATGGAATCCAAGTCATTGTTCTGACCTGTGTTAAATTTGGATGAGTTGCGGGCATCTTGACCAAAAAACGGGTTCGGATTGCCATACGCACCGCCCTGGTTGTAACCAGTTCCCTGCCCATACTGCGATCTTGTATTGTTACTGCCATAATAGCGTGGATCCTGTTGATGGTAGGGTCCGCTGTCAGGGC
The DNA here is from genome assembly GCF_038592965.1 of Paenibacillus sp. FSL L8-0158. Taxonomy (GTDB): domain Bacteria; phylum Bacillota; class Bacilli; order Paenibacillales; family Paenibacillaceae; genus Paenibacillus; species Paenibacillus polymyxa_D. Next base: position 4,800,893 of record NZ_CP151949.1, read on the forward strand.
CAAATCCTCCATCGAAAGGAGATCTTGGCTCCTTGGAGATAACCAGTGCCGCAATCACATAAATCATAAATGTGGTTCCTGCTGTAATAAAGAAACTGATCACAACCAGAATACGAATCCATGTTGAGTCCATTCCTGTTGCGTCAGAAAGACCGCCACATACACCTGTTATTACTCTATCCCGGCTTGATCTGTAAATTCGGGTCATTATCAATTTACTCCTTCCCGCTGTTGTTCAGCTTGCTTTTCAGTCTCGCCCACTCTTGTTCGAGCAGCGATCCACCGCCTTGGGCATCCTGTAAATGGTCGCCCTCGCCCCGACGTAAATCACGCAGACTCATCGTTTCTGCTTCCATATCGGCTACCCGGTCCTCCAAGCGGTTGAACATTCGGGGAACATTTCGTCCACCGTATGTACCAGCCCGTTCGTTCATTTGCTGCTGGAGTCTCAACGTCTGTACACGTGCCGCATAATACTGACGCTTGCTGTGTACCGTTTGATATTCTGTCTTTAACGTATCTAGCTGTTGTTCTAGCTCACGTAGTGATTCACGGCTCTGCTCCCACAGTTCTCTATACTGCTCTTCTTTTTCTGCATATAGCATTTTCTCCTGTAGGGCCAGCTTCGCAATATGTTCTTCATCAGCCTTCAAAGCCAGTAGCGCCTGTTCCTCCCGTTTGGTCTGCATGGACAATGCATGATCCAACTGCTGCTTCATCTGTCTTGTATGCATCGCATACTGCTGATGGAGTTTTTCCGCTTCGGCAATTTCCTGGCGGGTATTATACAAGAACTGGTCAATCAGTTGCACTGGGTCTTGGCTTTGTTCCAAATGCTCATTGAAGGTCGCTACCGTAATATCGCGCATTCTTCGAAAAACACTCATTTGCGTCTGCTCCTTTCACAATTCGTATCCCCATAATTAAAACTTCGTTACTGCAATATTTCTTCATTCGCTAAACTGCCAAAATCAGTAACGTCTTCTGCGGTCACTCAGCAGGGAAACACCAAATATGATCAACCCGATTGCCAGTAGCGGTCCCAGAAGCCAGGACAGTTTGCCGAGCAAAATCAGTACCCCGAGTACAAGTACGATCCAGCCGAAGAGCGCATTTCCTTTTTTCACACCGTAGTAGCCTAGCATAACCATAGCTATCGGAATTAAGTAACCAATCAGATGTCCTAAAAAGTGACCGAAAAACGGAGTAAACTTACCGAGCAGCAGAATCGAACCCAACACAATCAGTACAATAGCTAACCCATTCCCTTTGTTAACTCTCATCATCTCTCACCGCCTTTCACTGTGTCTTGCTTATGTCCTTATTGTACGCTGAAGAAGCGTTTGCCAAAACGGACCCCAGACGGTTTTTGAACCTAGACCTAAGTCGAGGATGAGTATAGACCTGCGGCTATCACCCTCTATGCTGTTCTGCTGTACGAGCTATCGAGTGTTGCTCACCCGCTTGCTTGGAACGTAGTGAAAGGACGAGACAAGCCAGTAACGCTATAGCTGCAACCATATAAGGCAGATTAATATGAACATCGAACAACAGTCCTGCAATTAATGGTCCAATCACATTACCCAAGCTTGTATAGGATGAGTTCATGCCTGCCACAAAGCCTTGCTCATCTCCGGCCTGCCGCGATAGAGAAGTACTTACTGCCGGGCGAAGGATATCCATAGCCAGAAAAATGATGAAGGTCGTCAGCATAATCATCATGTACTGTTCAGCAAATAGGGTTAGAAAGATGAACAGGCCCCCAATAGCCAAACAGAGATGAATTACTTTTTTCTCTCCAAAACGATTAATGATCCATCCAAATATAGTCGCTTGGACAACTGCTCCCAAAATGGAGCCTGTCGTTATAATGATGGCAATATCCATTGGTGTAAAACCATATTTATGGTCAACAAACAGCCCAAATACGGTTTCAAAGTTCGCTAACCCAAAAGCAACGACAAACACAATGAGTAAACCCATGAAATATGGAGATTGATATGACTTGGCAAATTGCTGCAAAAGATTTTCTTTTTGACGTGGAAGCTCTCTATTATATTGTTGCTTTTCCTTGCTCAAAGACTCAGGCAGCACTAACAGAGACAAGATAGCTGCTATTCCCGCAGCTCCTGCTGCCGCAAAGAAGGGAATACGTATTCCATATGTGGCAAGCAATCCACCAATCCCTGGCCCGATAATAAAGCCTGTATTGATCGCTGCATTGATCATGCCCATTCCCTTGCCTCTTTCCTCAAACGAGGTCACGTCAGCGACATAGGCCATAATAGAGGGAGTCAGCAACGCTGCCCCTGCTCCACCCATGATTCGTGCTATGAACAGAGTAGGAATGGAACTCGCCAATCCAAAAACAAGCTCTGATAACATGAAGATGAACATCCCGGAAACAATCAACTTTTTACGTCCATAACGATCAGACAACTTTCCTGACAATGGTGATAATAAAAGCTGTGTCAAAGCAAAAGCTGCAACCATCAGCCCCATCGAGGAACCATTCATTCCTAACTCACTTATAAACTTAGGTAACACAGGAACAACTAAGCCAATCCCCATGAATGCCAAAAAAATATTAAGCATCAATAACAGCATTGCTCCCCGATTTCTTGTGAGTATAGACATATTTCCACCCTTCCTTTTCCGTATCTCTTTATTTAATATTAGGTAACTTTATTATTCTTTTTCAAAAACAATTGAAACTAAAATTGTTTTCTTAGTTTTCATATAAAAAATGGCCTCTTCAAATATGCAGCATATTGTTGAGGCTATTTTTTATTTTTCGACCAATCCGAACAACAATATATCTACAATAGAATAAGTTGCTTCCTCTACCGTCACACTGTTATCCAGAAAGAAACGCTGATCAAGCGTTAAATTTACAGATTCAATAATTAGCTTCATGATCAGAGCCTCATTTTTGTTCACAATAATTCCTTCTCGGATACCTTCCTGAATTAATGTTCTAATCGGAGACCAGTCATTTAAATCGGCATGTACCCTTTTCCATTGCTCAGGATAATACTTTTTCATCTGGTCCAATATCCTTAAATCGTAAAACTTATAATACAGAGGCATGACCCTAATCGACTGCTTAATCTTGTCTAACAAAGATAACTCATTATTTTCGATAATCTGCTCAGTTTTTCGAATCATATCATCATTTGTACGCTCAATAAGTGTTTCTAAAATAAGCGTCTTAGACGAAAAGTTTTCATACAACGTACGCTTACTAATAGCGAGTCTTTTCGCAAGATCATCCATAGTAAATTTCAATCCATTTTCATGAACTTCATCTACAAAAGCCTCCAAAATTCTTTCCTGCATATTCGTCCTCATTTCTCTTGTACTTAATAAACTTAAAATGTTTTTTCAGTACCACCATCTTACTATAAGACCAAAGACCTGGTCAAATTTCAATCTATTGTGAAAAACCTAAGTGAATTTCTCGCCTCAACTCATCTAAATCCACATTAGAATTGTTCCTTTAATCATGAATATGAATAATAAAAAGGATGATAAAATGCCTTTAAGCATTTTATCATCCTTTTGTGTAATACCGGCGAGAGGACTCGAACCTCCATGGTTTCCCACTCGATACCGAATACAATTTTGCTAATACCTTGTTTTATGAAGTAAAAAGTGTTTCTCGTCGATTTCGACCCGCAAGGTAATCTGTCGATGTACTTTGGTATTGAGCAGCGGGATCAACTTCCGTAGCTATGGTCTGCGACAGGACTAACTCAGTTGCTCAGTATCAAGGAATTTAGAATACTTGTACAACTTCTTTAATATCATCAATTTCCTCAAGAATTGCGCGCTCAATAGCAACCTTTAACGTAATCGTAGCACTTGGGCAACCATTGCAAGCTCCCAAAAATCTTAATTTTGCTATACCGTTCTCAACCTCGACCAGTTCAGCATCTCCACCGTCACGCAGTAAGAAAGGACGTAGTTTGAGAAGAACTTCCGATACTTCATCGAATAAAACTCCATTTTCATCCATTATGTCAACTCCTCCCATTGTTTTACCAACCGTCAATTAGACCTTTTTTCACCCTAGATCGTCTGAGTGATCCTTTGCTTTTTGCCTAAGAGTGACCTCTTGATCCGAAAGTTCCCTTATAAGCGTATGAATAGAGTCTAAAGGTATCATCACACCACAACTTGCGCTCAATCCTGACAGCATATTGAAGCAGAACTGAAGTTTTCGTATCTCTCGGGTAATTTGAGCTAGTTCTGAATCGTCCGAATTATTTTTCTTCATTACTAGCACCTCGCACTTCTTTAAAGAATGATAAAGGTTTGATCTATTAAATTAATGAATCAACCGATGCTTCCTTCCATCTCAAATTGAATCAACCGATTCATTTCAACGGCATATTCCATTGGCAATTCTTTGGTAAACGGTTCAATAAAGCCCATTACAATCATTTGTGTAGCATCTTGTTCTGTAAGCCCGCGGCTCATTAAGTAAAACAATTGTTCCTCGGACACTTTGGATACTGTTGCCTCGTGCTCCAAAGTAATCTGATCGTTTTTAATTTCATTGTAGGGAATCGTATCTGATGTTGACATGTTGTCCAATATCAACGTATCGCACTTAATATTAGACTTGGACCCTGCGGAATCGCGGCTGAAGCTGGACAACCCTCGGTAGTTTACTTTTCCGCCCTGCTTGCTGATGGATTTGGATATAATCGTAGATGTTGTCTCGGGAGCAAGGTGAATTACCTTCGCGCCAGCATCTTGATGCTGATCTTTACCGGCTACGGCAATAGACAGGATGGACCCCTTGGCTCCCCGTCCTTTCAATAATACTGCCGGATACTTCATTGTTACCTTGGAGCCGATGTTGCCGTCCACCCATTCCATTGTGGCATTTTCTTCTGCCACAGCCCTTTGGGTTACCAAGTTGTAGATATTAGGAGCCCAATTCTGAATGGTCGTGTAACGGACACGGGAATCTTTCCGGCAAATAATTTCAATAACTCCACTATGCAGAGAACTGGTACTATAAATAGGTGCTGTACATCCTTCAACATAATGGACAAAGCTGCCCTCTTCGGCAATAATTAATGTCCGCTCGAATTGACCCATATTTTCAGAATTAATACGGAAATAACCTTGTATAGGAACCTCGCACTGAACACCCTTCGGAATGTATACAAAGCTACCGCCTGACCAAACCGCACTATTAAGCGCCGCAAATTTATTGTCGGCAGGAGGGATGATCGTCCCAAAATGTTGCTTAAACACTTCGGGGTATTGCTTTAATGCACTATCCGTATCAAGGAAAATAACGCCCTGATCCTCCAGTTCTTTCCGCATGCTGTGATAAACTACTTCCGACTCATATTGAGCGGATACGCCCGCCAGGAACTTTTGCTCCGCTTCAGGGATTCCCAGCTTGTCAAAGGTTGCTTTGATCTCGGAAGGAACCTCCTCCCAGGTCTTTCCCTGTTTTTCAGAAGGGCGAACGTAATACTGGATGTCATCAAGATTTAGCCCGGTCAAATCCGCTCCCCATTCAGGCATCGGCATTTTGTAGAATTGATTCAAAGCTTTCAACCGAAAATTGAGCATCCACTCCGGCTCTTCCTTGATCCGGGAAATTTCCCGGACAATCTCTTCCGTCAGACCTTTTCCAGATTGAAAAATAGACTGGTGCTTGTCGCGAAACCCATATTTATATTCGCCCATATCTGGTGCTTTTTTAGCCATTAGTATCACTCCTTTTTAACCTTTCAAGATTCATTTTGATTTGCTATGATCTGCCGAGCTTGCTTTCCACTAAATCTTTTAGGCGACTGCGAACACCTTCCAGCGGGATCTCCGAAATGACAGGAGCGAGAAATCCGAAAATAACAAGATGTTCGGCTTCACTCCGTGATATCCCGCGCGACATCAGATAATAGATTTGCTCTGCATTTACTTGCCCCACGGATGCAGCATGACCCGCGGTTACATCATCCTCATCTATCAGCAGGATCGGATTGGCATCGCCGCGAGCTTTAGGACTTAGCATAAGCACGCGTTCTGTTTGCTGACCATCACAATGGGTTGCACCTTTTTCAATCTTTGTAATGCCGTTGATAATGGCCGTAGCTTCTTCAAGCATGACTGCACGCGTAATCATCTGGCTTACCGAGCTTCTGCCAAAATGCTGAGCTTGAGTTGTATAGCTCGATTTTTGATTGCCCGTGCCAATAGCAATCACCTTATTGTAGGAGACCGCCCCGTTGCCTTGTAGCAAAGTCTTGGTATCGCTGGCGGTATAACCATTGTTCATCTCACCGATAATCCATTCCACACCCCCATCAGCAAGAACGACCGCCCGTCGCTGGGTGAAATCTGTTGTAGTTGCAGCAAGCTGATGAACCGAAGCTACTTGCACCTTTGAGCCCGCCCCCGCGAAGACCTCCGTCACACCGTTATGCAATACCTTGACATCATCACCACTCGATACACAATTATCCACATAAGTGATCTTGCTGTTGCTCCCTGCCACAATTAAGACGTGAGGAGCAAAACACACACCGCTTGTATTGTTAAGAAAGATCGCTTGAATAGGTGCTTCAACCTCTACACCGTCTGGGACATATAGAAAAACGCCACCACTCCATAAGGCACTGTGTGCAGCAGATAAACGATGTTCTTCTGGCTTTACTGCCTGAAAGAGATAACGTTGAACCAGCTCCTCATGCTCTTTTGCCGCAGTATGCAGATCCGTTAAAATGACTCCCTGAGCGGCTAAGCTCTCGGACAATTTCGTATACACTACATCCGAGTTGAACTGAACGATTAGTCCGCCTTTCACCGGAGAAGCAACCAAACCTCGAACAACCTCCGGCGCTTCCTCCAAACTAGACCACGCATTCTCAGCTTTGTAATCTCCACTTTCGTAGATATCCCATTTTTCGAGATTGATTTTCTCCACTTTAGGCAACTCCAGCGTCCCTGCCAGTTCGAGTGCGTGAACGCGGCGTTCAATCAGCCAACGAGGTTCATCCTTAGCGCTTGACCATGCGCGTAAATCGTCCACATTCATTGAAACTCTAGCTTGTATATCCACGTGCTGTTCCTCCTCTCCGGCTTTTAAGCTTCCCTTACCGTCTCATCCGTAATCCCAAGTTCCTCCTTCACCCAATCGTACCCTTCAGCCTCCAAACGGTGGGCAAGCTCCGGACCGCCAGATTTAACTATCCGGCCTTGCATCATGACATGCACAAAATCCGGGGTAATATAATTCAACAGTCGTTGATAATGGGTGATGATTAAAAATCCTCTATCCGGGCTGCGCATCTCATTTACGCCATTGGCCACAATACGCAGTGCATCAATATCAAGCCCTGAGTCCACTTCATCCAGGATCACAAACTTGGGTTCAAGTAGCATCATTTGCAAAATCTCATTCCGCTTTTTTTCACCGCCAGAGAATCCCTCATTCAAATAACGATGCACAAATTCCGGGTTCATCTCCAGCCCCTTCATTTTGCTCTCCATTTCACGGATAAAACGGATTAAGGATATCTCATCGCCTTCTTCACGCCGTGCATTGATAGCACTTCTGAGAAAGTCCGAGTTGGTCACGCCAGCAATTTCACTTGGGTATTGCATAGCGAGGAACAAGCCTGCCTGGGCACGCTCATCCACCTCCATCTCCAGAAGGTCTTCATTGTCCAATGTCACCTTACCGCCAGTAACCTCATATTTGGGATGGCCCATTAAAGCTGAAGCCAATGTACTTTTTCCCGTCCCATTAGGTCCCATAATCGCATGAATCTCTCCGCCATGAATCTCCAGTGTGAGCCCTTTTAAAATTTCTTTCCCTTCAATCTTGGATCTTAATTCCTCAATCTTTAATGTCGTCATTTATCGTAAACTTCCCTTCGGAGTATTCTTCGGCACGCGCCACCAAATCACTCATAAATTTTCCAATAGTCTGCAGCTCAACCTCTGAATAGGATTCGATGAATCGGTAAAACCTTTCTTCTTTTTCTTTGTGCAGTTCTTTATGCAAATGATAAACGTGTCTTCCCTTATCCGTTAAACTAAAGTAAATCTCCTTACGATTGCTGTTCAGTTGACTTCTCATAATGAAGCCCATTTCCAGCAGCTTTGCACTAATTTTAGTAATGCTAGCTTTGGACAACCCCATCTTCTCCACAATCCCGGTATGATTTATCGGTTCATAATCACCAATGCAATCAATAACGTGTACACTAGTAATATTGTTGGAGAGCATGTCAATCTGGTACTTTCTGGCCTGTTGCCGAAACGAGTTAAATTCTTGTTCAGTATACAGCTCATTCAGATGTAGCATTTTAATATATTGCTCGTAAAGATGACCTTTAAAATGATTTTGAAACTCCAATTTCCCAATCTCCCCTCTCTTGTAGTAGTTGCAGACCAAGTTCAGTGTCGCCATTAGATTATTTTTTGTTCACTAGTGAACAAAATTATATTAACACAATTGATATTGATAATCAATATCAATTGTGTTAAATGTGACGCAATTTTGGAGGCGCTTTTCATGGGTTTGTTGTCATCGTCATCGGCCTCATGCTGTGTTTGACTAGGGCACGTCCCGGAAATGGTTTTACCTACCTCTGATCAATTCGGCAGCACCCGGATGGATATGGTAACCGAAGCCAAGTCCAATACCGTTGCCTATGAACGTCATAGTACACCTGCCGACCGGGGTCGCTACCGTAAAAAGAGGACAAAGGTGGTGCTTGGCCGAGCTGTTTTAAAGCCGTACCGCCGCGTTTGAGTACGCTATCGTGAGCATGTATGGCAATGAATAATCCGTCAGTTACCTGTGTCTGGATATGTTATGGGGCCAAAGAGTATACCAAAAACTGTGGTTTTTGCTGGTGAATCCGAACAGGCGATGCTCCATTCTGGCCAGCACCGATCTGACACTGGAGGCGACCTAGATCATCGAACTTTATACCGCCCGGTTCAAAATCAAATGCACCTTCTGGGCGCTAAAGCAATCCATCGGCGGATTCAGCTACCACTTTTGTAGCAAATTCATTCCGAAGCTCAACTGGTATTTGAAAAAGGATCGGGTTCACCCTCTGGAGTTGTTGGAAGAGGAGAAAGCGCAACGGGACATCCGCCTAACTGTAAAGATGAGAATGGTAAACGATAACCAAAATGGATCCCTACGGGGCTTAAGATAAAAGGAACCAAGAAAAGAGCCGAAATCTTGCTTCAGGAAGCCAGGAAGAATTATCATATGGAAGAACAAGCAAACTACAGAGGATTTTCAGACCTTGTATACCCAAGGCGTCAGCGCCAATACCGTTATTCATTACCACGCGAACATTTGCAGAGCCCTTCAGTATGCCGTGAAAATAAAGCTGATTGTGGCGAATCTCCCTGACTTAGTTGAAAGCCCAAAAAAGAACAATTACGTCGTGAGCTTCTACAATGCCGAGGAGCTGAATCAACTCCTCGCAGTAATCCGAGGCGAAAGAATTGAGCTTTCCGTTATCCTGGCTGCCTTTTAAGGGCTGAGCCGAAGCGAGGTCGTAGAATTAAAATGGTCGGCTATTGATTTATTGAATTGGACTATTAATATTAAACATACCGCCACATCGGGCAATTTGAATGGTAGATATATTGAAATTGAAAAGGACCGAACCAAGAATAAAGCCAGTCGCCGTATACTGCCACTGGTGGACACGTTCTATGAGCTTCTGATTCGTATGAAGGAATAACAGGAATCCTATCTCTTATCTTCTGACAATTCTTATTGTCTTGAATACCTGGAGTATATTTATGTAGATGTATTAGGGGTAAGCATGAAAGAAGTTCAGGAATGGTTAGGCCACAGCGATTATGCAACAACGGCAAATATTTATTCGCATTTGGAATACAACTCAAAGGTGTCTTCAGCTCAAGCAATGTGTGGGGTACTAAAGCTCAAATAAAAAAAGCCCACTAGAGATTATCTCTAATGAACTCTTTTAGTTAATACCGGCGAGAGGACTCGAACCTCCACGGTTTCCCACTCGATTTTGAGTCGAGCGCGTCTGCCATTCCGCCACGCCGGCGTATTAAATTATGGAGGCGCCACCCAGATTTGAACTGGGGAATAAAGCTTTTGCAGAGCTTTGCCTTACCACTTGGCTATGGCGCCAGAGTATAACAAAGCGGACGACGGGAATCGAACCCGCGACCCTCGCCTTGGCAAGGCGATGCTCTACCGCTGAGCCACGTCCGCATAATGATGGCTGGGGATATAGGATTTGAACCTATGCATGACGGAGTCAAAGTCCGTTGCCTTACCGCTTGGCTAATCCCCAATAAGTAAAGGGCGGCCGATGGGGCTTGAACCCACGAATGCCGGAGTCACAGTCCGGTGCGTTAACCACTTCGCCACGACCGCCGTAAGTAATGAATAATTGGCAGGGGCAGCAGGAATTGAACCCACACCAACGGTTTTGGAGACCGTTGTTCTACCTTTAAACTATGCCCCTATAAAACTGGTGGAGGATGATGGATTCGAACCACCGAACCCGTAAGGGAGCAGATTTACAGTCTGATGCGTTTGGCCACTTCGCTAATCCTCCAAAAATGGTGCCGGCGAGAGGACTTGAACCCCCAACCTACTGATTACAAGTCAGTTGCTCTACCAGTTGAGCTACACCGGCACATAAAATATTCAATTAAAAGTGGCTCGGGACGGAATCGAACCGCCGACACGAGGATTTTCAGTCCTCTGCTCTACCGACTGAGCTACCGAGCCTTATAACAAGGGTCTTCATTAAACGTTGTATTACTAATGGCGGAACTGACGGGATTCGAACCCGCGATCTCCTGCGTGACAGGCAGGCATGTTAGGCCTCTACACCACAGTTCCATAATAAATTTTAATTGGTTGCGGGGGCAGGATTTGAACCTGCGACCTTCGGGTTATGAGCCCGACGAGCTACCGAACTGCTCCACCCCGCGACAGTAATAAATATTCATTTTTCAAATGGTGGAGGCTGAGGGGCTCGAACCCCCGACCCTCTGCTTGTAAGGCAGATGCTCTCCCAGCTGAGCTAAGCCTCCACATTTAAGCACTTCTCATATTATACCATAATGAACTTTTTATTGCAAGTCCGTTTATGATATTTTTATGACCCGTAGGGGATTCGAACCCCTGTTACCTCCGTGAAAGGGAGGTGTCTTAACCCCTTGACCAACGGGCCATGCAATAAAATAATTATGGCGGAGAGAGAGGGATTCGAACCCTCGAGACGCTTTTGGCGCCTACACGATTTCCAATCGTGCTCCTTCGGCCAACTCGGACACCTCTCCATATGGCTCCCCGAACAGGACTCGAACCTGTGACAACTCGATTAACAGTCGAGTGCTCTACCAACTGAGCTATCAGGGAATATTAAGCATTTGTTTCAAGGTTACACCCTGAAAACTGGATCCGAAACTTATTTGCGTTTTATCTTAGGATAAGCCCTCGACCGATTAGTATTGGTCAGCTCCATGCATTACTGCACTTCCACCCCCAACCTATCTACCTCGTCGTCTTCAAGGGGTCTTACATACTGGGAAATCTCATCTTGAGGGGGGCTTCACGCTTAGATGCTTTCAGCGCTTATCCCTTCCGTACATAGCTACCCAGCGGTGCTCCTGGCGGAACAACTGGTACACCAGCGGTACGTCCATCCCGGTCCTCTCGTACTAAGGACAGCTCCTCTCAAATTTCCTACGCCCACGACAGATAGGGACCGAACTGTCTCACGACGTTCTGAACCCAGCTCGCGTACCGCTTTAATGGGCGAACAGCCCAACCCTTGGGACCTACTTCAGCCCCAGGATGCGATGAGCCGACATCGAGGTGCCAAACCTCCCCGTCGATGTGGACTCTTGGGGGAGATAAGCCTGTTATCCCCAGGGTAGCTTTTATCCGTTGAGCGATGGCCCTTCCATGCGGTACCACCGGATCACTAAGCCCGACTTTCGTCCCTGCTCGACTTGTAGGTCTCGCAGTCAAGCTCCCTTCTGCCTTTGCACTCTTCGAATGATTTCCAACCATTCTGAGGGAACCTTGGGGCGCCTCCGTTACTCTTTAGGAGGCGACCGCCCCAGTCAAACTGCCCACCTGACACTGTCCTCGTACCGGATCACGGTACCAAGTTAGAACCTAGATACGATCAGGGTGGTATCCCAAGGATGCCTCCCTTCAAGCTGGCGCTCAAAGTTCAACGGCTCCCACCTATCCTGTACAGATCGTACCCAAATTCAATATCAAGCTGCAGTAAAGCTCCATGGGGTCTTTCCGTCTTGTCGCGGGTAACCTGCATCTTCACAGGTATTAAAATTTCACCGGATCTCTCGTTGAGACAGCGCCCAAGTCGTTACGCCATTCGTGCGGGTCAGAATTTACCTGACAAGGAATTTCGCTACCTTAGGACCGTTATAGTTACGGCCGCCGTTTACTGGGGCTTCGGTTCATAGCTTCGCTCCGAAGAGCTTACCACTCCCCTTAACCTTCCAGCACCGGGCAGGCGTCAGCCCGTATACTTCGCCTTGCGGCTTCGCACAGACCTGTGTTTTTGCTAAACAGTCGCTTGGGCCTTTTCACTGCGGCCCCCTCGGGCTATTCACCCTACCGAGGCACCCCTTCTCCCGAAGTTACGGGGTCATTTTGCCGAGTTCCTTAACGAGAGTTCTTCCGCGCGCCTTAGAATTCTCTTCTCGCCTACCTGTGTCGGTTTGCGGTACGGGCACCTTCTCCTGGCTAGAGGCTTTTCTTGGCAGTCTGAGATCATGACCTTCGCTACTATAATTTTCGCTCCCCATCACAGCCCAGCCTTACGATGTGCGGATTTGCCTACACACCAGCCTCACTGCTTAGACGGACATCCATCAGTCCGCGTCACTACCCTACTGCGTCACCCCATCGCTCATAACGGATTACGGTGGTACAGGAATTTCGACCTGTTGTCCTTCGACTACGCCTATCGGCCTCGCCTTAGGTCCCGACTTACCCTGAGCGGACGAACCTTCCTCAGGAACCCTTAGGCTTTCGGCGGATCTGATTCTCACAGATCTTTTCGTTACTCATACCGGCATTCTCACTTGAATGCAGTCCAGCGCTCCTTACGGTACACCTTCAACCCGCATTCAACGCTCCCCTACCCCTGATGCAATGCATCAAGCCATAGCTTCGGTGGTGTGTTTAGCCCCGTTACATTTTCGGCGCAGAGTCACTCGACCAGTGAGCTATTACGCACTCTTTCAATGGTGGCTGCTTCTAAGCCAACATCCTGGTTGTCTGTGCAACTCCACATCCTTTCCCACTTAACACACACTTGGGGACCTTAGCTGATGGTCTGGGCTGTTTCCCTTTCGACAATGGATCTTAGCACTCACTGTCTGACTCCCGGAACTAAATCTATGGCATTCGGAGTTTGACTGAGCTTGGTAACCCTTGCGGGCCCCGCACCCAATCAGTGCTCTACCTCCACGATTCTTCTTTCCGAGGCTAGCCCTAAAGCTATTTCGGGGAGAACCAGCTATCTCCGGGTTCGATTGGAATTTCTCCGCTACCCCCACCTCATCCCCGCATTTTTCAACATGCGTGGGTTCGGGCCTCCAGTGCGTGTTACCGCACCTTCACCCTGGACAGGGGTAGATCACCCGGTTTCGGGTCTACGTCCACGTACTCATTCGCCCTATTCAGACTCGCTTTCGCTGCGGCTTCAGCTCTTCACCTTAACCTTGCACGGGAACGTAACTCGCCGGTTCATTCTACAAAAGGCACGCCATCACCCATAGATCGGGCTCTGACTTCTTGTAAGCACACGGTTTCAGGATCTATTTCACTCCCCTTCCGGGGTGCTTTTCACCTTTCCCTCACGGTACTGCTTCACTATCGGTCGCCAGGGAGTATTTAGCCTTGACAGATGGTCCTGCCGGATTCATACGGGGTTTCACGTGCCCCGCACTACTCGGGATCCGTCTCGGAGGGAACGGGTTTTGAACTACAGGGCTTTTACCTTCTCTGGCGGGCCTTTCCAGACCTCTTCATCTAACCGGTTCCTTTGTAACTCCATGTGAGACGTCCCACAACC